>CAZSJF010000102.1:0-8654 GCA_964606705.1 uncultured Bacteroidales bacterium | reverse complement strand
ATCATCATAACCATACCTGAACCGCCGCCATACTGGTAATCATCAACGTTTTTATGTTTGTTTGTAGAATAATCGCGTATATTATGAATAAAAATCTCAACCGACTTTTTCTCCACAGCCCTTTTAATTATTGAATGTTCAAAAGGACCTTTGAGCATTTCGGGGAATAATGTTAATATATCAATCCGCATATAACAGGTTTGATGCAAAGTTAAAAATATTTGAATTAATTTTTGAAATTTAAGTTTTTGTCATAAATTGCTTTAGTATTGATAAATAATTAAAATACCGTGGATATGAATATAAGAAATATTTTTTTTACTGCAGCATTGATTTGTATCTGTAAGATATCCGTTCCTCAGGTGTTTTATGGTAAGAATGCAGAAAGATTTGTTAACGGTGCGGAAAGAGTAAAAATAAGCAATAACATTCCTGTGTATATTAAATTAAAGCAGGGGCATGAGATAGATATTGATGATCTGAATGTATGGCTGCATAAGACTTTTAAATTGCCGGAAGGATATGGATATAAATACATCAGGACAGAGAAGGATGTTTCAGGTGACATTCATTATGTTTATTGTGAAACAGTAAATAACATACCAATACATAATGCAGTATTTATTGCTCATATAAAAGAGAATAAGATGTATGCCCTTAACGGAACTATTTTAAATGACATTACTACTGATCTGAATACAGGTATTACGGAAGGAAATGCTTTAAATAAAGCTCTGCAATATATTGATGCTGAGGTATATAAATGGCAGATGCCGGAAGAAGAAAATTATCTGAGGCTGTCATCAGGCAATATAAGTGAGAGTTATTTTCCTAAAGGGGAATTAACAATAGTGCCTTATAAAGGAGATGCAAAATCCGGCGATTACAGGCTTGCATACAGATTCAATATATACGCACAGAAACCACTTAAAAGGGAAAATGTCTTTGTTGATGCGAATACGGGTGAAATCGTTTATTCCGTTAACCTGATACGTGTAACCAATGCTGTAGGTACTGCAAATACAAAATACAGCAGCACGCAGTCAATAACTGCAGACAGTTACAGCGGCTACTACAGGCTTAGAGAAACAGGAAGGGGCAGCGGCATTGAGACGTATGACATGAATCAGGGTACCAGTTACAGCAGTTCTGTTGACTTTACTGATACTGACAATAACTGGAATAATTTTAATGCTGACCTTGATGAAGTAGCCACGGATGCTCACTGGGGTGCTGAAAAAACCTATGATTATTATTATTCAAAATTCGGCAGGAATAGTATAGATGGTAACGGGTTCAAGTTAAAAAATTATGTTCATTTTGATGTTGATTATTACAATGCATTTTGGGACGGACAAAGAATGACTTACGGAGATGGCAGCGGTTATCCTTTATGTTCAGTTGATATTGTAGGCCATGAAATTACTCATGGATTAACAGAAAATACTGCAAATCTTGATTACCAGGATGAATCAGGGGCGTTAAATGAAGGGTATAGTGATATTTTTGGTACATGTATTGAATTTTATGCAAAACCAGGTGATGCTAACTGGACCATGGGTGAAGATATTAATGATATTATGCGTTCTTTGTCCAATCCTAATTCTTATGGCCTGCCTGATACATACCATGGCAACAACTGGTATTACGGTACAAGCGATAATGGCGGTGTTCATACAAACAGCGGGGTTCTGGGATACTGGTTTTACCTTACTTCTCAGGGAGGAACCGGAACAAATGACAATGGTGATAATTATTCTGTTGCAGGTATTGGCAAAGACGAAGCTGCTGCAATTGCATACAGGACTCTTGCTGTTTATCTGACAAACACTTCTCAGTATGAAGATGCATGCTATTATTCAATACAGTCTGCTGTTGACCTGTATGGGCCATGTTCCCCTGAAGTTGAAGCAGTTACTAATGCAATGCATGCTATAGGGTTGCAGGAAGAGTATGTAGATTCTGTTATCAGCGATTTTTATGCCGATGAAATGAAATTTTGTTCAGCGCCTGCTGATGTTCAGTTTTTTAATCAAAGCATGAATGCCAGTTCATTCAAATGGAATTTTGGTGACGGTTCTCCTGTCAGCACACTTATTGATCCTTCACATACTTATAATTCTGTTGGAGATTATACTGTTACTCTTATTGCAGACGGAGGTAGTTGCGGGAAAGATACTCTGATAAAAACGCTGTATGTAAGCATAAATTCTTCAAATCCATGTTCTGTAACTCTGCCTGAATCAGGAAGTGCGGCAACCCAGACTTCATGCGAAGGAATATTATATGACAGTGGTGGAAAATCGGAGTATCAGAATAATACAAGCAGTACGGTTACTATTGCACCTGCGGGGGCATTTTATGTTACCTTGAATTTTTCATCTTTTGACTTTGAAGACGGATATGATTATTTATATATTTATGACGGGCCAAATACTTCCAGTCCTTTGATTGGCGCTTATACAGGATATTCTTTGCCTAATGGAGGAACAATTTATTCTTCAGGCAGTTCGGTTACAATCAATCAATTTTCTGACCAGTATGTGACCGGGTCAGGATTCAAAATAGAGTGGTCGTGCAGTTATCCCGGCCCTCCTGTAGCTGATTATACCTCATCAGAAGCTTCAAGATGTAATGGCATAATTCAGTTTGAAGATAACTCAATCAGCGTTCCGTCTTCATGGCAGTGGGACTTTGGTGACGGAAGTACTTCAACCCTTGAAAATCCTGTTCATGCTTATTCGGAAGATGGGAATTATTATGTAACCCTTATTGCATCTAATGTTTATGGTTCGGATACTATATTAAAGGATTATATTACAATAGACCGCCCTGATAAACCTGTTGCAGTTTCAGATACAAGCTGCGGGCCTGACTCCCTTACTTTAACTGCCACGGGAAGCGGAGATATTAACTGGTATGACAATTCAACAGAAAAAAATCCTTTTTATACAGGGAATACATATAATACACCGTTTTTGGATTCTTCTGTTACTTATTATGTGGAGAATGAATTAGCTTATCCGTTACAATACTGTTCTCCTCATGACAGTGCAATGGGAGCAGGAAAATATTTCAATAATTCAAATTTTCATTATCTGAAGTTTAATTGTTATACCGATATTACCTTGGTGTCAGTGAAGGTGTATGCTGAAAATACAAAAAACAGGACTATTATTCTGTATGATAATAACAATAATGTTGTTGAAGATACTACTGTTAGTATTGCGGCAGGTGCAAGCAGGGTCACACTTAATTTCAATATTCCTGCGGGGAATGGTTATATGTTGCAGTGTGAGACATCTTATCCGCAGTTGTACCGAAACAGTGTGGGTGCCTCATATCCTTATGTATTGCCGGGAATATTGGCTATTACAGGGAACAGTGCAGATAATGCGAATTATTACTATTATTTTTATGACTGGGAGGTGCAGAGGCCTTCATGCAAAAGCGCAAGGGTGCCGATTATTGCAGGTATATCATATGATAGCCCTGTTGCTGATTTCGGCTATTTTGATGATAACCCGAGAATGTTTTTTAAAGATTCTTCATTAAACGGAGTCATATATCACTGGGATTTCGGTGACAGCACTACTTCTGCAGAACAAAATCCTGTACATACGTATACAGTCAACGGAACATATGATGTTACACTTATAGTAATAAACGGATGCGGCTCAGATACAATATCTGATTCGGTTAATATCTATGCTGTCAGCGTGGAAAACAGAAGCAGGGATTACAATGTCAGAATATATCCTAACCCTGCTGATGATAAACTCAATATTGATATATCTTCAGATATGCAGCAGAATCTTAAATTAGAATTGATAGACATGCTCGGAAAGATGTTGTGGTCAGAAAATATAAGTGATAATAAGGGTGTTTATCACGGCTCTATTGATATAAATAGTTATCCTGCAGGAATATATTTTATAAGCATTTCAGGTGAGAATTTGAATATTTGCAGGAAAATAGTTGTTTATTAGGATACAGATATATTTTTCATAGAATAATAATTTTCCCTTCCTCTGCCAGTAAAGTATCGGGAAAAACAGATGTGGCTTCTTCAAGCATGGGGTTTAGGTCTTCATACCTTGTGGAATAATGTCCTATCAGAAGCTGTTTTACATTAGCTTTTTTTGCTATTGTTGCAGCCTGTTTTGCTGTGGAATGCAGTTTTTCTTTTGCAGAGTCGGCTTTGTCTTCCATAAATGTTGCTTCATGGTAAAGCAGGTCTGCTTTTTTTATCTGGGGTATAATATTTTCCAGATACCCTGTATCAGAGCAATAGGCATAGTTTCTTGGGGCAGGAGAGTCAGCGGTGATGGTTTCATTTTTGTATGTTTTTCCCTGTGGATTGGTATAATCTTTCCCGTTTTTTATTTTATTGATCTCCGTGTACGGGACATCTTCTTTTTGCAGAAATTCCTTTAGGATATTTTTCGGGCGTTTTTTTTCTTTGAACAAAAATCCACATGTGGGAATGCGATGGTTCAAAATAATTGTTTCTACCGATAATATATCGTCCTCATAAATAATTTCAGGTTTGTCATCTTTCAGATCGTGGAATATTAAAGGGTATACAAGCCTTGCTTTTGCAACTTTCATCTGAATGTCTACTATTTCTTTCAGTTCAGGGAAGGAATATATATGGAGTTCTTTCTCCCTGCCGAATAAATGATAAGTGAATAGAAGTCCCATAAGTCCGAGATAATGGTCTCCATGAAGGTGGCTGATAAAAATATGGTTGATTTTTTGGAATCTGATCTTGTATTTGCGGAATTGCATCTGTGTGCCTTCACCACAGTCTATTAAAAACAAACGCTCATGTATGTTTAATACCTGAGCGCTTGGGTTTCTGTATAACGTAGGTGTAGCAGAACTACAACCCAGTATTGTTACAGAAAAATTCATTATCTTGAGATTATCATCCTTTTTGTCTGTGTGAAATTACTGTTACTCAGTTTGTATAAATATATCCCTGAATTCAGTCCGGTTGCATCAAAAACTATTTTATTTTTTCCTCTTACAGCAGACAAATTGCGGCTGTATACGATTTCTCCTATCATATTATATACCATAAATGAGTAATTGTCAGCAGCAGATGAAGTGAAATAAATATCAGTAACATTCCTGAAAGGGTTTGGTATGTTTTGCATTGCCTTAAAAATATAAGGTTTGTTGCTGGCAATACCTGAAGATGTATCGAGTATGTAAAGATCTTTATAAAAAGCATAGTTGGTGTCAATCGGAACAGTATCAAAGATATGTAAATATGCTTTTATATTAAATGTCAGAGGATATAATCCTGCTGTATCCAGAGAAGGGTTGCCTGATATGACAAGACACCCTGATACTCCGCCTATCCATGTGTCAGTGGCAGAATTTGTTATATAACTGAAATTTGGCGGTAAACCGGTAATACTAATTATGCTCATGGAGTCAACGTGTACGGGAATATACGCGTATACAGTATCTTCAAAAGTTACAAATGTCAATAATTGTTCATAGGATGTTTCAGATGTATATGCGGTTGTAATATTATCCGGATATATGCCAGGTGTTTTGAAGTTCGTATCAGGGTCACATATAGTAACTCCGGCAGTATCAACAATATTCAGTATATAGGTTGTGTCATACTGAAAATATCCTGGTAATCCATGAAAGTATCCTCTGACCCTTATTGAAAGAGGATATTTTCCTGCAGAATTTAATGAAGGGTTTCCATATAATACCAGACAGCCGAGAGAACCACCGTGCCAGTAGTTGTTAGAGGAATTTGATGTCCAGTTGAAACTTGTAGGTAAATTCTGGACGGTTATAATACCAATTGAATCAATAATAATTGTAGTGTCCTGCCCTCCCCAGTCGAACGTTGTATCGGCACATATAACAGCTGTTAATGATGCTTCATAAGCTGTCTGGTATGTATAGGCAGTTGGAATAGAATCAGGATAAATTCCTGACGGGCTGTTGATATATGTTGAATCAGGATTGCATGTTGGTTGTGCATTTAAAAAAAATATTCCTGAAAAATGAATAATTGCCAGTAATACAAATAATTTTTTTGTCATAGCATTATGAGTTTAATAATTATTGTTCATTGTTTTTATCTTCATTTTTTTCTTTTGATCCAGATGTTTCTTTATCAGTGTTTTCAATTTCTGATTTTATGTCTGTCAGTATTCCTAAATCCCCCAGCGTGGTTTTTTCTGTATTGGTTTTAGGTATTTTAACAGTTTTTTTGGTTGTTTTTTTAGGAGTGCTTTCTGTTTCTTTTATGGTTTTTGGTTCATCGGAATCCTTATACGTACTGGTATGGGAAACGATGATTTTTTTACTTTCCTTTGAAAATTCAATAACTTTGAAGTTCAGTGTTTCGTCAAGTATTGCTTTTGAACCGTCTTCTTTAACTAGATGGCGGACAGGAGAGAATCCTTCGACACCATAAGGCAGGGCAACAATAGCACCCTTGTCAATCATGGAAATAATAGTTCCTTTATGGATGGAATCTTTAATAAATATTGTCTCAAAAGTTTCCCATGGATTTTTTTCAAGTTGTTTATGTCCTAAGCTCAGCCTTCTGTTATCAGTGTCGACGTCAAGAACAACGACTTCTATCTGTTCGCCTATTTTTGTGAATTCAGCAGGATGTTTGATCTTCTTGGACCATGAGAGGTCGGAAATATGGATTAATCCGTCAACGCCTTCTTCCATTTCGACAAATATTCCGAAGTTGGTGAAGTTTCTGACAGTTGCCTTATGTTTTGATTCTATGGGGTATTTTTCTTTTATATTAGTCCATGGATCAGGTATAAGCTGTTTTATTCCGAGGGACATTTTTCTTCCTTCCCTGTCGAGTGTTAAAATGACTGCTTCAACGATATCGCCAAGTTTCAGGAAATCCTGCGCACTTCTTAAGTGCTGAGACCATGACATTTCAGAAACGTGTATGAGGCCTTCAACACCGGGTGTTATTTCAATAAATGCGCCGTAATCAGCAATGACAACAACTTTTCCTTTAACTTTATCGCCAATTTTAAGATTTGTATCAAGGGAATCCCATGGATGTGGTGTAAGCTGTTTCAGCCCTAAAGCTATTCTTTTCTTTTCGTCATCAAAATCAAGGATTACAATGTTGATTTTCTGGTCTAGTTTGACTATTTCTTCAGGGTGGTTGATCCTGCCCCATGATAAGTCGGTGATATGGATTAATCCGTCAACACCGCCAAGGTCAATGAATACACCGTATGAAGTGATGTTTTTAACTGTTCCTTCAAGAACCTGTCCTTTTTCAAGTTTGGACATGATCTCGGTTTTCTGTATTTCGAGTTCTGCTTCAATGAGTGCCTTATGCGAAACCACGACATTTTTGAATTCATGATTGATTTTAACCACTTTCAGTTCCATCGTCTTTCCAACGAAGATGTCATAATCACGTATCGGCTTCACGTCTATCTGAGAGCCGGGCAGGAATGCTTCTATTCCGAAAACATCAACTATCAGACCGCCTTTTGTACGGCATTTAACATAACCATTGATGATTTCATTTTTCTCAAGTGCTTCGTTAACTCTTTCCCATGACTTGAGTACAATAGCTTTTTTATGTGAAAGTATGAGCTGCCCTCCGAAATCTTCCTGGCTTTCAACATAAACGTCTATTTTGTCTCCGATTTTCATGTCTGGCTGGTGCCTGAACTCTGATAAAGGGATAATACCGTCAGATTTATATCCTATATTAACAACTACTTCGCGGTTGCTGATAGAAACAACGGTTCCTTCAATAACCTGTTGTTCTATTATTGAACTGAGGGTGTTGTCATAAATTACTTCTAATTTTTCACGTTCTTCTTTAGAATAAATATCTTCTTTTTTTCCGATAGATTTCCAGTCGAATTTTTCGATATCCGGTGTTTTTACTTCTGATTTATTTTCATCCTTTTTTTCATCAGTTGCCTTTTTTGTTTCCTGTTGGATTTCCTCAACATTAGTAACATTTGTATCTTCGATTACCATTTAATAGATTGTTTTTAATGTCCGCCTCAGGCGGGCAGGTTAATACTCCGTTAATTTCGCCCAAAATGGGGATGCAAATGTATGAAAAATATTTGTAAATTGCATGAAATTATGTAATATTTTATTTTAAACCCCGTTTAATCATGGAATTTAATCCCTTTCCGTGCAATTTTTTTAAATTTGTAATAAACTTCAGGGAAAATAAAATCAGAGAAGTTGTTAAATGTATATAACAGTAAATAATGGGAATAGTTAAGAAAGATGCGGGAAAGCTGGTTATTATATCTTATATCGGTATTGTATTAGGGTATCTTAATAAGGTATTACTGTTTCCTAATTTTTTAAAGACAGAAGAGGTTGGCCTTGCGAATATTCTTATAAACATAGCTGTTATTTATGCACAGTTTTCTTCACTCGGAGTGGCAAACACTACATTGAAGTTTTTTCCTTTCCTGAAAGAAGATGATAAAAAGCATAACGGCGTACTGGCATGGGGTTCTTTGCTTGTCACTGTGGGTTTTACCGTTATGACTTTGCTGTTTTTTATCTTCAGGCATGCAATTATTGATTATTATATTGATAAATCCCCGCTTCTGGTTAACTATTATTACTATATCGTCCCCCTGGGGCTTTTC
>CAZSJF010000101.1:0-8655 GCA_964606705.1 uncultured Bacteroidales bacterium | reverse complement strand
ATCCATCCAACGGAATTATTACAATACAAACCGACAGCAAACAGACAATATCTAACAACATTTACAACACACTGGGAGGATTAGTTTATTCAACTATTGATAAAAAGGAAACTTACAATATTGATATTTCTGATTCACCAAAAGGAATGTACTTTGTAAAAACTTATGACGGAAAGAAATTCTATACAGAAAATTTTATTATACAGTAATCAAATCTGAAACAGAGTTCTAATTTTCAGTAACGAACAATGATAACGAATGTTGAATTGCCTTTAATTCTTCATTCGTTATCCGATTGCTATCGGATCTATTGTTTATTATTTCACTTTTGTCAGCAACGAAGCCGATTCTTTATCAAGATAATAAGTACAGTTTGTGTGTGTTTGCAGGATTGAAGCGGGGTAAATATTTGTAACACCTTTTTCGAGGCAGTTCCTTACGGCTTCTGCCTTGCGTTTCTCAGGTACAGAACAGATAATGTGCTTTGACTTCATGATCTGCTTAACCGACATGCTGACAGCTTTTTTAGGTACGTCATCGAATGTCGGGAACCAGCCTTCGCCCAGTTGCTGTTTGCGGCATACATCGTCAAGGTCAACAATGATATAAGGTTCTTCTGTATCGAAATCAGCGGGAGGGTCATTGAAGGCAATATGCCCGTTCTCACCGAAACCGACAAATGCCACGTCTATCTGATAACCTGAAATAATTTTCCCAAGCCTTCTGCATTCTTCATAAGGATCTTTCGCCTCACCGTTGATAAGAAAAGACTGTTTCAAACCAGGCACTTTGTCCACAAACCTTTCCATCAGATATTTTCTGAAACTTGCAGGATGAGTTATTGGCAGGCCTATGTATTCATCAAGATGAAACATCGTTACTTTTGACCAGTCAATATCTTTGTAAGACAGCAGGTTTTCAAGCACTTCAAACTGGCTGACACCGGTAGCAAGGATTATATTCGCTATACCTTTTGCTTTTATAGCATTTTTAATAATATGAGATGCATCTGATGCTGCACTGGCAGCCATTTTCTGTTTTGTGTCAAATATTTTAATATTCATAACTAATATTCATTATTATGATTACGATCTGATTGCATTAATTATTTCGTTAACTTCCGGTTTAACTTCTTTTTTGCTAAAAAATCCGACAATAACATATAAAACGAATGCTGTACCTATTGGTGTGGCAAGTTGAACCGCCAATGTTTGTTCAACCGGATATTTTGTAAATATGAAAGCAATGATCCCTCCTATAATTGCAATAATTGCAGAAGCAGGTCCGCAGCGGCGGAAAGGAGGCAGCATGCCAAGCAGCATAGGTATAGCGGCAGGTCCTACCAATGCACCAAACCATGAAATTATCAGCCCCAGTATGCCTCCAAATCGTTCGTTATTTATAGCAACCATTAAAGTCATAAATGTAAAAGTGAAAGTGGTTGCTCTTGCGAGTATAAGGGTTTTTTTAGGATCTAAATTTTTTATTCTTTTTAAAATTGTCGGCAACACGTCTCTTGTGATAACAGATGAAATTGTATTTGAGTCGGAAGAAGCCATAGCCATAGTGTTAGAAAACATTCCTGCCAGCACTAATCCTATAAGTCCCGGGGGTAAAAGTAATTTCACCATTGTGGTATAAGATTGTTTTGTGTCTATAAGGTCGGGAATAATAACAGGGGCAAACCACATGGGGATAAACAGAACTATAGGCCATATTAAATAAAGAGATGCTGACAGCAGGGCTGATTTTTTTGCATCTTTACCCGAAGGGGTAGCAATATATTTCATTGCGAGGTTCCACGTGCCTCCGTTGTAGCTTAAAAAATTTATAAAAAGAAAAGCCAGTGCAAACCAGAAAGTATAAGGGGTATTAAATAGCTGGTGGTGTTCAGCAGGCAGCTTGTACCATGTTTCCCAGAGGGCATGAATACCGCCTAGCTTAATAAGTACAAAAACAAGCATTGTTGTGCCGGCAATAAATTGTACTATAAATTGTGTGAAATCATTCATAACGTCAGCCCATATTCCTCCTACTGTTATATACATTAATGAAACACATCCTGATATGAGTACACAGGTAATTATAGGTATGCCTGTAAATCCGTTTAATATCACAGCTATTGCAGCCCATTTGGCGCCAACATCAAAAAGTTTTATAATTATTCCGTACCATGCAATAAGTTGTTGTGTCTGGATATTGTACCTTGTTGCCAGATATCCTGTTGGAGATTGTATGTTTATTTTACTTCTTAGTTTTGACCATCGCGGAGCCATAAAAAATGCACCGGCGGTTATTCCTATGGCAATAGTAAAAGCCCACCATACATATAAACAGAATCCATGTGTATATGCCAAAGCGGCATAAGCTACAAAGACAGCTCCGCTATAACCGGTTACATGGTGAGAAACTCCTGCAAGCCACCAGGGGATCTTGCCTCCTCCCACATAAAAGTCATTGGAATTCTTAACTTTCCTGTATGCAAAAACACCTATACATATTAATAAAAGAAAATATAACAACAATACTACCCAGTCAATTATCTGCATTTGTGGTTCTCCTTATTTGATTTAATAATTTATATCCTTATTTATAATTTTATAAAAAACAAATTTAAAAATTTTATGAAGGAAATGTAATTTAAAACGCATTTTTTAGTTTTTTATTAATAAATTAGCACTCAATAACAGAAAATAACCGGTATGAAAAAAATATCTTTTGATGACTTAAATAAAAAAGTTTGTGTAATTACAGGTGGTGCAGGGACCATTGGCTCTGCAATTGCCGATGCTCTTGTGTTACATGGAGTAAAAGTTGCCGTAATCGACATAAGAAAACCAAAGAATTCAAAAGTTCTCAGCATTGAAGCAGATATCCTGAACAAAAAATCACTGACAGAAGCGAAAAAAGAAATCAATAAAAAATTCGGCAAAATTGATTTTCTTATAAACTGTGCAGGCGGCAATAATCCCAAAGCCACCACGGAAGATGAATTCGTTGACAAAAACAACCTGAAAAACCTCAATAAAACATTTTTCGGAATGGAAACCGACGGGATTAAAAAAGTTTTTGATTTGAATTTTACAGGTACACTTTTGCCTGTGATGGTCTTTGCAAAAGACATGGTTGAAAAGCAAAGAGGAGTAGTATTAAATATTTCGTCAATGAATTCTTTCCGCCCTCTGACAAGAATTCCTGCTTATTCCGCAGCAAAAGCTTCTGTAAACAATTTCACGCAGTGGCTGGCAGTGCATTTTGCCAAAGTAAATGTAAGAGTTAACGCAATAGCACCTGGATTCATACTGACAGAACAGAACAGGTACCTGCTTATGGATAAAAACAAACTGACAAAAAGAGGCGAAAAAATTATTACAAATACTCCCATGGGAAAATTTGGGAAACCTGAAGATTTAATCGGAACAATAATATATCTTTTGTCCAACAGCTCTCAATTTGTTACAGGCACAATAATTCCTGTTGACGGGGGATTTAATGCTTACAGCGGGGTCTGAAAATTGTCTGAACTATGATTTCTATGATTAAATTATTGTTATGATTGATGAAAAATATAAATATTCAGAAATAACTTCTAATATAATTGGCTGTGCAATGACAGTTCACAGAACACTTGGAAATGGGTTTCAGGAAGTAATTTATCAAAGAGCCTTGGGAATTGAAATGAATTTAGCAGGTATAGCATTCAGCCGTGAATTTGAAATGCCTATATATTACAGAGGGGAACAAATAGGCACACGAAGAGTTGATTTTTTAGTAGAAGGGGTTATATCAGTAGAAATAAAAGCTATTACCAAACTGGAAGATGTTCATTTTGCACAAGCTATCAATTATCTGGAAGCATACAATCTGGAAATAGGTTTACTGATTAATTTCGGTGAAACAAGTTTGAATTTCAAGCGACTCACTAATAAAAAATTTAAATCATTAGAATCAAAAGAATCATAGTTCAGACAATGTTAAAAAATGTAATAATAGCCCAATCCGGAGGCCCTTCTCCTGTTATCAACAATTCCTTAAGGGGAATAATAGAAACATGCAGGATGTTTCCTGATAAATTAGGAAAGCTTTATGCAGGATGGCACGGAATAGAAGGCGTTTTAAAAGAAGAACTCCTTGACCTGTCGGCACAGGATAAAGAGGAAATATCCCTTCTCAAAACCACACCCGCCGCAGGAAGCATTGGCACATGCAGGTACAAACTCAAAGACAAACAACAGAAAGATTTTGACAGGATTATTAAAGTCTTTACAGCACATAATATTGGATATTTCTTTTATATAGGTGGCAATGATTCACAGCATACAGCTTTCAAAGTAAGCGAACTTGCTAAAAAAAAGGGCATTGAACTGGTTGCAACAGGCGTGCCTAAAACCATTGACAATGACTTAGGCGACAATGAATTCAAACTTATCGACCATACTCCCGGTTACGGCAGTGTGGCTAAATACTGGTCACACATCATACAGAATGCAAATGAGGAAAATAAAGGCTCCTGCCCTTCCGACCCTTTACTGGTTTTACAGGCTATGGGAAGAAAAATAGGATATATCCCTGCTGCCGCACGCCTTGCCGACCCCGGCAGGGAAATGCCTCTGCAAATCTATATGACAGAAGCAAAACTGACACTGGAAAACCTCGCAGAAAATGTAAACGCTCAACTTAAGAAAGATAGAAGATGTATTGTAGTTGTCAGCGAAGGCTTTGATGCAGGAAGCATAGGAGAAGTGAAAGATGCTTTCGGGCATACGGAATTCGGCTCAAGTGAAAATTCCGTTTTTCAACTTGTTGTAAACTACCTCAACAAAAAAGGCTTAAAGGCTAACGGCAAAGCACGCGGGCAGGTGATGGGAACAGACCAGAGAAGCGCAATGGTTTATGTTTCTGCAGTTGACCTGGACGAAGCTTACAAGGTGGGGCAGAAAGCAGTGGAAATAGCCGTAAACGAGGGTAACGGATGGATGGCAACAATATTGAGGGAACCGGGAAATACCTATAAAGTAAAATATGATAAGGTGCCACTCGAAAAAGTGGCTTTGTCAGAAAGAACATTTCCTGAAAAATGGCTTACAAAAAACAGAATAGATGTTACCGACGACTTCGTTAACTACGCAAAGCCACTCATCGGTGAAAAATGGGTCACTGTTCCGCTGATAGACGGCAGACAAAGATTTACACAGCTTAAACCGGTTTTTGCAGAAAAGAAACTTGAAAATTATGTACCGGAAGCATATGAAAAATTTTAAAAACAGTTTCTAAGTATTATCTATTTCCTCATTAATATCATTTAAAAATTCCTGAAGATTTTCGTCTGATTCAAGATGAAATTTTTTTCGCAAACGGTAACGGTTTACAATAACACTTCGGGGCTCAATATTTAGTATCAATGAGATTTCTTTTGAAGAAATCCCTAATCGTATCAGTGTACACAAACGCTTTTCATTATTTGTTAAATCAGGATATTTTTTATCTAAATTTTTATAAAAATTCTGACTGATTTGTTCTATATGCTTTTCAAACTCATCCTGATCTTTTTCAGTAACTAAATTTTTATTAATAAGTTTTATTATTTCATTATTATTATCTGAGATTTTTTTGTCATTATGAGTAAAATTTATCTTCTTTATATCTCTTATCAAAACATTAAGAAATTTGTTTTTTTCTATAATATGCGTTGCTAAATTTATCAATTCATTGTTTTTGTATTTTATATCATTTTTCAAATGAAGTTCTTTTATCTTTGAGGCTTCCAATTCAGCCTGATTTTTTTTAATTTTGAGCCTTTGCTGACGGTAAAAAGAAAATCCTATAAATAATATAAAAAACGAAATGGCAATAAGAGCCTGATTTTCTATAGTTTTTATTTTGTTCTTGCTTTTCAATAATTCAAATTCCTTTTTTCTTAATTCTTCATTTTTTTCAATTGTGTATTTGGCTTGCAGATTGGTCAATTTATTATTGTTTTCTTCATTAAATATGCTGTCATAATATATTTTATGAAGTTTGAAATTTATGTAAGCGTTTTTATAATCACTTAAATTTTCATATACTTCAGAAATTTCCCGGTAATTACCATTAACATTTACCTTATCATTAATGAATATATACATATTCAGGCTCTTTTTCAGATAAGAAAGAGCAGTATTATAATTTTTTAATTCTTTATAAACAGTTCCAATATTTGCTAAAGCATGAGCTGCTGTTGAATAATCAATATTATTTTTATTTAGTTCTAATGATTTATTGAAGTAATCTAAAGCTTCAGAGTATTTTTTTTGAGTTAAATATACCATTCCTATATTATTATTCAGGTATATTATCATATTTGTATCTTTATTATATTTTTTTATTTCCAAGGCTTTGAAATAATAATCAAGGGCTTCTGAAAATTTATTTTCGTTTAAATAAACACCTCCGATATTATTGTATAATCTAGCAATTCCAATACTATCCCCAATATTTTTGTATATATTTAATGATTGCAAGTAAAAATTTAATGACTGGGTATGATTGCCTAAATTGCTATACGTCACTCCAATAGCATTTGATATTCCTGCTATCCCATATTTATTATTTGCCTCTCTGAAAATTTTTAATGATTCAAAATAATATTTAAGTGCTTCAGGATAATCAGAAATTTCTCTGTAACATTTACCAATATCGCCTAACAAATATGCAACTTCATTAATGTCATGTATCTTTTTTGCCACATATAAAGCCTTTTTCAAATATTCAATAGCTTTTATGTAATTTTTACCGCTGTAAAAACCTGCTTTAATCCGGAATGATTTTAAAATACCACGATTGTACCCTGCTTTTTGGGATATAGAAATTGCCGTATTAATATATTTTAATGATGTTATTGAATCCGTGTTATATGTTTCACTGCTAAGTGTTATTAATGCGTTAACCTTTAATGTATCATTTTTAGTTGTTTTAATAATATTTATCAAACTATCTTTTTTGACCTTATCTTCCTGCCCTTTAATAATAGTAAAACAAAAAAGAAATGTAATTATTACTGTAAAACAAAATTTCATATAAAAAACGGGTATTTAATAAGTATAATAAAATTTAAGCAAACAAATATATAATTTTTCATTAAATATAGTTTTCAATAATTTAAAATAATCTTACATATTATAGCATTTTAGCTAATCTGCTACAAAACAACAACTTACATTATTTTGCATATCCTTTTTATATCTATTTATATAATATAACTCAAATTGTATATATGAATTATACATATGATAATTTTTATTAATCAGTTTTTATAAATAATTTTAATTATTAATATAAATTTATTAGCATAAAAAATCAAAAATCCTCATAACGCACTAACAATCAACAAAATAACATCCATAAAAACATGAAGAAAATAAGTTGTCGATTAAGCCTAATATTAATAACAGTAATTATCTGCATTAATTTTGTTCAAGGCCAGAATTATGGAATGGTAGTTCAGGGAACAGGTATGATAGTTGAAGGCTTGAGCAAAGTGTACGTGCCTGGTAATTTGGAGGCGAAGGAAAATATGATTGCAGAACAGGGAGTTATAGATCTAAACGGAACAATAATTTTAAAAGGTAATATAATAAATTTAACACAGGGGGATTTGTTTATAAACAGATTTCTTCCTGTTCCTTCTGATGGTTTGCTGTTAATGAATGGCGATAATCCTATAGATACACAGCGGGTACAAGGCATCACTCCAATCAAGATGGAAAACATAACGATAGAAAACATGGACAAAAAATTGGAATTGACCAATTGTGAGACAAACGGGATATTAAAAATAGATGCAGTATTAAAACTGAACAGCAACAGGTTTATAATAGATAACCCCTCACAGACAGGTATCACCTGGGTAAGTGATTATATACTAAGTGAGACACCCCCGGCACAGGGTTATGGAGAGATACAATGGAACATAGGGGATAATATAAATACCTACCAGGTGCCATTCGGGACAGGCGCAGCAACAACGAGAGATCTGAATCTTACATTTAGGCCGAAAACACAGACAGACGCAAACGGTAATATAGTATTTGCAACATATCCGACAGATTATGATTTAACACCATATCCGACAGACGTAGTAGATCCTGGGGTAATGGATCCGGAAGACATAGCAAACCGCTACTGGATAATAGATGCGTCATCGTATATTACAAAGCCGGATATAGATTATATCATATTTAAATTTACAGCCAATGAATTATTGAAATTAAACGGGGAATCGATCCAGCCTGAATTTTTAAAAGGGTCGAGATATAATACAGATGAACCCATAACAAAGAACTGGGATGACTGGGAACCGAAAGGAGATTTTATGCCCTCGTCATTATATGCAGTAAAAGTAACAGACATAGCCGGAGGGGATTTTTATGCACCATGGCGTCTGCTGAAAGAAAACCCGAATCCTCTGATATGGATACCAACAGCATTCACACCAAATGGCGACGGATTAAATGATAACTTTTTGCCGAGTTTAAATTTTGAGCCGGATTATTATAAGATAACGATATGGAACAGGTGGGGTAACAAGATATTTGAGAGCAATGACAAGAATGTTTACTGGGACGGGAAGAGCCAGTTCGGTTCAAGTGGCAAGATATGCCCGCAGGCAGTGTATGT
>CAZSJF010000100.1:0-8692 GCA_964606705.1 uncultured Bacteroidales bacterium | reverse complement strand
TGTGTTGGGTGTGTTTGGTTGGGTTTGTGATGCTACCAACTACTCATATTTTTCAGGGGATGATAAAGGAGCTAAAGAATTAACGGAGCGTTATTTTAAAGAATTGGCAAAGCTGAAACCCAAAACACTTGTGCTTGCGGAATGCGGGCATGGGTTCAGGGCATACAGGTGGGAAGGGCCGCGCTGGGCAGGGAAACCTTATGAGTTCAATGTAGCATCTGTTATAGAAATAATTGCAGACTATATAAAAAATGGAAGGATAAAACCTGACCCTTCAAAGAACAGCAAACTTACCACTTTGCATGATCCGTGCAACCTTGTGAGAAACGGCGGAATAATTGAAGAGCAAAGGTATATATTGAAAAATGCTGTCAGTAATTTTGTTGAGATGGTACCGAACAGGATTGACAATTACTGCTGCGGAGGAGGAGGAGGACAGCTTGCCATGGGTGAATATGCGGAAAGGCGTATAAAGGCAGGCAGAATAAAAGCTGAACAGATAAGGAAAACAGGTGCTAAAGTTGTGGCAACACCATGCCATAACTGCATAGACCAGCTTATGGAACTTAATAAAGAATATAACCTCGGTGTTGAAATAAAAACCATTGGAGAAATTGTTGCTGATGCGGTTGTTATCTGAAAGATAAATGTCAGGCGGAATATCTATTTTAAAAATTCATTAATAATATTTTCCACGCTTATGTTTTCTGCTTCTGCCTTGTAGTTGCGTATCAGTCTATGGCGTAATACAGGAATGGCGACTTTCTTTACATCTTCGATATCAGGGGAGAATCTGCCGTTTATTGCAGCATTGCATTTTGCCCCGATAATAAGATATTGTGAAGCCCTCGGTCCTGCACCCCATGAGAGATATTCATCAGCCCATGCATGAGAAGCTTTTGTGTGAGGCCTTGTCTTAGTGGCAAGGGTTACCGCATACTGCAGAACATTATCCGTTACGGGTATTTTCTTTATAAGTCCCTGAAAAAATAATATTTCTTCAGCATTCAGCACTATGTTCGGTTCGGGAAGGTTGTCCAGAGTAGTGTTTTTAACAATGTCAATTTCTTCATTAAAGGAAGGGTAATCAAGCGATATGTTAAACATGAAGCGGTCCAGCTGTGCTTCAGGCAAAGGGTAAGTTCCTTCCTGTTCAATAGGGTTTTGGGTTGCAAGGACAAAAAAAGGCTCGTCGAGTTTGTATTTTATGCCTGCCACTGTAACATTTTTTTCCTGCATGGCTTCCAGCAGTGCAGATTGTGTTTTAGGAGGAGTCCTGTTTATCTCATCGGCAAGAATGATATTTGCGAACACAGGCCCTTTGATAAACCTGAATTTGCGGCTTTCATCAAGAATCTCAGTGCCTATGATATCTGAAGGCATAAGGTCGGGTGTAAACTGAATTCTTTTATAGCTTAACCCCAGGGATTTTGCTATTGTATTTACCATAAGGGTTTTTGCCAGACCCGGAACCCCTACAAGCAGACAATGTCCCTGTCCGAATATTGAAATAATCAGATTGTTGATTATCTCATGCTGTCCTACAATAACCCTGCTTATCTCGGATTTCAGGATATGGTATTTGTCAACAAATAGTTCAAAAGTTTTAACATCTGATCTTTCCTGCATATATATATTATTTGTTTTACGCGAATTATCAATTTATAAACTCTATACAAAAATTTGTCTTATTTGCTATTTAATGGCAAGAATATAGGAGTTAGAATATAGAATTTAGAAAGTTTTATACCTGATTTTGTATTTGTCCATTATATTCTATCTCCTATATTCTAAATTCTTGCCTATAAATAACCGTTGCTTTAATATTCTTACTATTCAAATAAATATTATCTCTGCATAACATCAGAGTTTATTTGTTTATCCAGTTGTGACTGAATTCACAGTCTTTAAATTCTTCGTTGATACTGATATATGTATTTTTTATTTTATCGTCAACCCAGTCGGATATGGCGTTATTTTGTTTTTCCGACAGGGTGGCACTCTGTATTTTGTCGTAATCATCTTTTAAGTTGGCCCTGTGCGGATTTGTCCTTGATTTAAGGTATAATATCCTGTATGCCTGTTTGCCGTCGCTTTGCTTCATGATCACAGGGTATGATATTTGTCCAACTTTTAACTTATCCACCGTGAAAAATACTGCAGGGTCAAGCTGTTCCGTTTCAAATTTAGTTGTTCCTGTATACGTGTTAATCATCAGCCCGTCATTTTTCTTGGAAGGGTCATCAGAGAATTTAAGTGCCGCTTCTTCGAAAGTCATGGCTTTTGTATTTATCAGGTTAGCCACACTGTCGAGGAATAATTTGGCTTTGGCAAGGTCCTCTATTGAAACTTTAGGCTGAAGAAGGATATGCCTGACATTAACATATTCACCTTTTCTTTCAATTAATTGAATGATATGATACCCTGCTTCTGATTCAATAATAGGAGATACAGAATCTTTTTTCAGGGTGAACGCCACTGCTTCAAATTCGGTGTACATTTCTCCTCTGCCGTGCAGCCCAAGTTCTCCGCCATCACTTGCTGAGCCGGGGTCTTCAGAGTATAATATTGCAAGGGTTTTAAAATCTTCCCCTTTTAACACTCTTTGCCTTAATGCATTTAATTTTTCTTTTACGGCAATTTTTTCTTTTTCATTTACAGGCGGCTGTTTGATAATCTGCCCTATTTCCAGTTCAGAGTTAATCAGAGGCAGGCTGTCTTTAGGTATTTTTTTGAAATATTCCTTCACTTCCGAAGGGGTTACTTTTATATCTTTCGTGATCTGCGACTCCATGGTCTGTGTCATAATCATATCCCTGATCAATGTTCTGAATTCAGATTTGAGTTCAAGTATTGATTTATTATAGTATTTTTCCAGGTTCTCCTGTGAACCTAACTGGCTTGTGAAATAGCGTATTCTCCTGTCGAGTTCTGATTCGATCTGGCTGTCTGTAACTTCAACACTGTCGAGTTTTGCCTGATTTAATAAAAGTTTCTGGTAAAGCATTTCTTCAAGGACCTGGCATTTAACCTGTTTTTTTTGTGTATACCCCTGTGCAAGATATTGCAGATACTGATTCTCCACATCTGACATTGTAATGATATTATCTCCGACTATGGCAACCACCTGGTCAATAATTTTCTCCTGGGCATTGATATAGCCTGTAAATACATTCAGGAAAATCAATATTATCGGTATTTTTTTCATCTTAATTAATAAATTTCAACATCTTTGTTTTTCATGGCATCCTTATAAGCATTGTCGTGCATGGCATTTATAAGATCTATTTTTCTTTTGTTCAGGATAATGCTGTAAATGTTATCCTTTTCAAAACTTAACGGGGATACACTTTCTTTTATTTTAAAACCCTTGATATTGACCAGATATGTATAAAGAGAGTCCTGAATTTCTATAAACCTGTTGTTTTTCAGGTAGCTTTCCTGGTCATAGGTTTTAATCGGTATTTCCTTCAGCAGGTCGTTGAAGAGCAGCCATGTGTTATCATCAATAAAATAGTTTGCAGCATATTTATTGCATAATTCTGCCAGTTTCTCCCTGTCATCAGTCTCGTCAGATTTATACAGCTGTTTCAGTTTTTTAAGGGCGGCTGATTTATTAGGTAATTTGACATATATGACTTTTACTATATTATCCTTTAGTTCGAAATTGTTTTTGTTGTTTTCATAATATTTTTGTATTTCTTCTTCGGTGACGTTTGTATCCAGCTTCTGCCTTACCAGTTCTTTCTCATAAGCGTACATGATCAACGAACTTTTATAATCCTCAAGCTGCTTTGAAAAGTCCATTTTGCTGTTGTCAATATTCTGTTCAGCGATGTGGATGATTACTTTTTTTCTTACCCAGTTGTTTATGTAATTATCAATTATTTCAGTGCTGTCTTTTGCCGGGCAGCCTTTCGGCACTATCCCGGTAATGTCGGTATAGTACAGATAATCATCAAAGGCTTTGGCAATGGCTTTTTCAGGCTTTTTTTTAAACGGATTGCAGGAAAGCATCACCGAAACCGAGAGACAAAAAATACAGATATTTATATGGTTTAATTTAAAGGGCATTGTAAATAAGTTTATGCCCTACGGGCAATAATATTTATTTTATATTTTTTTATTGTCATTTAAGCCCTACGGGCTATTATTATTGAATTTTATATTTCTGTTGTTATTATTTAATTGTCTCTAATACTTTCTGGTCAATAACAACAGGATATTTTACTCTCAGTTCTTTGAGCCATTCATCTTCAAGATAATTCTGATAATCTGCAGTTACAAGCCCTCTTGCATCTTCGAGTGTTTTTGGCCCGGGCGCTGATTTCTTATGAACAACGGCAAATACTGTCATGTTTTCGGCAATGATGTTGTCTGTTGTGCCTTCCTCCCATTTTATACCGTCAATGATTTTATTATCCCCTTTGGAAAATGTTCCTTTCTCAATCTTAAGGTTGAGTTCAGAATCCTTATTTATTTCCTTTTTTATATCGTCATCTGAAACATTGGTTTTTACAAGAAGTCTCGTTTTGTCGGCAATTTCCTTGCTGGCACAGGTGTATATTGTAGCGTCCAGCCGTTCACCCCACACATATTTGTCTTTATTCTTTTCGTAGAATTCCTGCAGTCCTACAGAATCCTGAACAGCTTTAGTCCATACTTTTTTATCCATAAGTTCAAATAACAGTATGCCGTCTGAATATTCCTGCATCAGCGATTTAAATTCAGGGTATTTGAGTTCAAGATGGCTGTCTTCATATTGCAGGCAGGCATCTTTAACAAAACCGTCATAGAGAGTGTTAACGTATGTTTTGATATTTTTGATTTTCAGGTTCTGGTGTTTTTCAATATATGAAGCAAAATCTTTCTGTGTATATGTTTTATCGCCGATGGTAAATATGTTTTTATTTAAGCCGGCAGCCATGTCAGCTTTCCACCTGGCCTTGAAGATAGAGTCATTGACAACATTATAGAATTTATCTTTTGCAGCGGTATTTTCTTTGAATTTATATTCATTTTTGATTTTTTTAATGATAGCATCACGGCTCTTGAGTGCACGCGAATCTTTTTCTATTTTTGTCTTTATTTCCTGTTTTATATCATCAAGATTGCCTATTCCTTTTCTGTCTATCAGTTTTATGATATGCCAGCCGTATGGGGTCTGGACAGGCTCGGAATAATCCCCTACATTTTTAAGTTTGGCAATGGTTTCAATAAATTCAGGCACCATCCTGTTTACGCCGAATGGCGGGAGTACGCCTCCTTTTTTTGCACTTCCTTTGTCATCCGAATATTGTTCTGCAAGTTGTTCATAACTGGCACCTTCTTTGAGTTTTTTATAAATCTCATCTATCTTGTTTTTAAACTGCTGTACATCTTTTACAGTATCGCTTTTCGGAACTTTAATGAAAATATGGGCAACCTGAACTTTTCCCATTGCAGGTTTTTTGTCATACACTTTGATCAGATGGTAACCATAGCTTGTCCTGACAGGCATTGAAACCTCCCCGACTTTTGTGTTATAAGCACCTGTTTCGAAAGGGTATATCATGTCAAAAGCTGTGAAATAGCCAAGGTCGCCTTTGTTGCCTTTCATGGCGGGGTTGCCTCCTGTTGCAGGCCTGTCTTTTGCAGAGGGGTCATCTGAAAATTCAACAGCAACATTTTCAAAAGATTCTCCTTTGAGTATCCTTTTTCTGGCATCCATGATCTTATTATAAGCGGCTAATGTGTCCTGCGGCGAAGCGTCTTGGTCAACTTTAACAAGTATGTGGCTTGCGCGTATGTCATACTTCATCCTCTCATAGGCCTCATTGATAAGATTCTCGTCAATATTTTTATCGGAAAGATAAGGCTTTGCAAGCTGTTTCCTGTATCCTGCAAGCTCTGTTATGAAAGTGCTGGTGGTATCCATGCCGAGTTGCTTTGCCTCAAGCACTTTTAACTTGAATTTTGTGTATAAGCTCAGGTATTCGTCAATGGATTTTTTATCCATTACTTCGTTAATGTTGTTTTTCTTGTATACGTTAAGAAATTCAGACTTCGTGATTTTCTCAGGGCCGATGGTGATCAATACCGGGTCTTTTTTATTTTCCTGAGAAAAAGAAAGGCTTGCTATGCTCAATATGCAAAGGCAAAAAACAGAGTTGATAAAAGAAGTTTTCATTTTTAAACTGATTTTAATTAATAAAATATCTTTATTCAAATGGACTGCAAATATATTTATTTGATTATTTTTCCCCTTTAATTTTAAGAAATTTTAACGTAAAAAATTATTTAATATTGTAACTGAACGATTTAATTTAACAAGTTGTCTGCAAATATATTAAATAAAAGTTTTTTATGAAGTATAACAGGCAAAATTTATTGTCCGTATTTTGCCTTAAATGCCAGGGCATAAAGTTTCATCTGCTTTACCATGGCTACCAAACCGTTGGAACGGGTGGGGGAAAGGTGTTCTTTTAACCCTATTTTGTCGATAAATCCCAATCCCGCATTAATAATATCATCAGGGGTTTGCCCCGAAAGAACCCTTATCAGCAGGCTGACAATCCCTTTGGTGATAAGCGCATCGCTGTCTGCAATGAAAACCACTTTTCCTTCATTAAACTCCGTATGCAGCCACACTCTTGACTGACAGCCGGATATTAAATTATTATCGGTTTTATATCTGTCGTCTAACAACGGCAAGGACTTGCCAAGCTCGATAATATGCTCATATCTGTCTGTCCAGTCTGCCAGATTTTCAAACTCTTTTATTATCTGTTCTTCTGTTTCTTTTATGTTCATACTGTATTTGGTTTTCAGTTTTAACCTGATTAATTTACAAACTTAGTGATTTCTTTGTGTCTTAGAGCCTTAGTGGCGGGAAAAATTTTCGCCACAAACCTGCCCGCCATCAACCTAGGGCTAACTGGCAGGCGGGGACACAAAGGCACTAAGTTTCACCAAGATACACTAAAATAAAAGTATTTTATGAATCTGGTTAAAAATTGCATATAAATTTTTACAGTTTTTTTTGCATATTTGTTAATATTAACTTAACATTGAAGTGAAATTAATAATAATTCCGCTTTTAATTTAAGGCTTGAAAATCGGATTTTGTATGAATAAGGATATATCTGTCAAACGTTTAATGAATACTGGCGCGAAGCTCTGTATATTATTACTGATATTGTTGATTTCTGCTGTTTCGTGTAATAAAGATGAAGGTGAGGGTGGAACTTCTACCATTACAGGAAAAATATATGTGCTGGATTATAATCCTACTTTTACAATAAAAATAGGTGAATATTATGCCCCTGATGAAGACGTATATATAATATATGGAAATGATAGTATTTATAGTGATGATTTTAAGACCAATTATGACGGCTCTTATCAGTTTAAATATTTAAGGAAAGGAACATATGCCATATATGCTTATTCAATGGATTCGACATATCCGTCAGGAACAAATCCCCCTATGATGAAAATAATGAAAACAGTTGAAATAACAGAAAAAAATCAAACTGTTAAAGTTGATGATATTGTAATAATCAAATGATTATGAAGCAGGTGTTTTTTGTGATATTGGTATTAGTGATTGGTTTTAATTGCATGGCCCAGTCAAAATCAGAGGCTAAAAAGAACGGGATTAAGTCAGTTACCGTGTGGAAATCCGATTGCGAAGAGAGCAAGGAAAAGAAGGTAAAAGAATCGTTGACAAAATTTGACAGCGAGGGGAACATTATTGAAGAGATTGAATATGACGGGGTCACAGAAAAGCCAATAACACATTTTTACTATGAATATAATTCTGATGGTAATAAAGTAAAGGAAATAGAATATTCCCCTACCGGAAAAGTAAAGAAAACAATCGAGTATAAATACAGCGGTGAGCTTAAAACGGAGAAGATCGTATTTGACGAAAAAGGTGTTGTGAAGTCCAAAAGACATTACGTTTACGAAAAATAACCTGTAAGAACGTGGAAGATATTCAGAAAATATTGTGTGATTTTTCTCCGATTACACTCGAAGAAATGGATACTGTGAAGCTGATGAACCGTAATGATACAAAATTTACTTTTAATTCAGATAGAGTTTGCTCTATTCTTGAAGAAGCTAAAAAATATTACAGAATACTTGAAATTGATAACCAAAGATTATGCAGCTACCATACAATATATTATGATACAGAAGATTATTCCATGTATAATATACATCATAATGGTAAGTTAAACAGATGTAAGATCAGGATAAGGGAATATATTGATTCAAAGAAAAAATTCTTAGAGATTAAGTATAAATCAAATAAAAGGAAAACTGTTAAAGAACGTATTAAAATAAAGTTTTTGGATGATGAATTTTCTCCAACGGCGGTGAGTTTTATTGAAAAAAAATCTTCTTATAAAGTAAAGGATCTGATTCCGCAGTTGGAGAATCAGTTTTCACGTTTAACACTGGTAAACAAAAATGCTACGGAGCGTATAACCCTTGATATGAATTTAATGTTCAGGAAAGGTGATGTGGAATTGCCCCTGCCTTTTCTTGCCATTGCTGAAGTGAAGCAGTCAGGGTTTGATGCTTCTTCCGAGTTTATGAAACTTCTTCATAAAAATAGAATACAACCTTTAAGAATCAGTAAATACTGCATAGGGATTTTAATGCTGGCTAAAGATGAAAAAAAAAACCAAACACACCCAACACA
>CAZSJF010000099.1:0-8776 GCA_964606705.1 uncultured Bacteroidales bacterium | reverse complement strand
TGTGTTGGGTGTGTTTGGTTTGTTGTTTTTATACAAAAATGCTAAAATTATAAACAATACCATAATTTAAAAATATCTTTAAATTATGGTATTGTTTATAATTTTAGCATTTTTGTATAAAAATTTTTCAGAATGGCCTGTATCTTGTTTGATGAAATTGTGTTCGGCCCTGTAATAAGCAGGCGGCTTGGAATATCTCTCGGGATAAACCTGCTTCCTTTTGACAGGAAGGTATGTACATTCAACTGCATATACTGCGAATGCGGATGGACGAAGAGTTATGACATAAAAGAAATTAAATTCCCTTCTTCCGCAGAAGTTAAAAGCGAAACAGAAAAAAGACTGGCGGAATTAAGGTCTGAAGGTTCCGATATAGATACCATAACTTTTGCCGGTAACGGCGAACCGACCATACACCCTGAATTTCATGCTGTCATAGAAGACACAATATCATTGCGTAATAAATATTTCCCTGATGCCTCGATCACGGTATTGTCAAACTCTACTATGCTGAAAGATAAAAATGTATTTGACGCACTTCAGAAAGTTGACAATAATTTTCTTAAACTTGATGCCGGCACTGAACAGTTATTTCAGCTGATTAATAACCCTGTAACAGGTATTTCTCTTAAGGAAACAGTGGCTGAAATGAAAAAGTTTAACGGTAACCTTGTTATACAGAGTTTGTTTTTAAAGGGGGAATACAACGGGAAAATGTTTGACAACACATCTCCTGAAGAGCTTGATGCATGGGTGAATAATATTAAAGAGATCATGCCCAGGTCGGTCATGATATATACTTTTTAAAGACTTACAAGGGGTTTCTCTTTGAAAGTCTTTAAAAAAGATAGGTGCGCATGATATGGATATTATTGCAAAAAGAGTCATAGATTCAGGTATAAAAATTAATGTTTATTAGCAGATATTATGAATAAAAATTTAACTGATTACCCTCCTAAAATCCTCATTGCTTTGGCAGAAGCGATAGACGGGAACAAGAAAATATTCAAATGGCTGGTGGATAATAATTTTCCTGAGCTGGCCGCATTGGCTAATGCCATTAACTCCGACAAGGATGCACTCAACTGGCTGATAAAAAACAAATATCCGCATTATGCTGTATTTAGTGATGCTATAGATGGTGTTGATGAAGCTCACGACTGGCTGAAAAAATATAAATACGATTTTTATATTACTCTCACTTTTGCGTGCAGGGCTGACAGGAAAGCGCTGGAATGGTTAGAAAAGAATAACCTTAAAGTTTTTATACATATAGCAATGAAGGTGAAAAAAGTTTTGGATAAGCAGCAGAGGGATAAGTATGATTACCACAAAATGCGGTTTTAAGCATCATCCGCACTTTGAGAATCCGCAGCTCTTGCATGTCAGACATCCTTCTTCATATACGAGTCCGTCAGGGTCCTGGCATTCCGGACATGTTTTTTCTGCAGGTTTGGTTCCGTTGGGGATGAATTTCTTTAGTGCACGCACAACACCGTTTTTCCATGTGTTTATTGAGTCAGTACCGAAATTAAGATTGTTTACAACATCAACAACATAAGGCAGCGGCATTCCGTGTCGCAGTATTCCGGATACCAGTTTTGCATAGTTCCAGAATTCCTTATTGAATGAACGGGACAGGCCTTCCATGGTTATATTATACCCGTCTTTGTCCTGCCACTGAAAGTCATAACGTGAAGTTCCGTTATCAGGTTTATTTCGTATCACCCATCCTCCCTGCACCCATGCAGGAATATAAAGGTTTTCCGCCTTACCTGTAAAAATTTCATAAGGATGGCCGTTCAGCAGACCAACCACGGCGATCCATTTTTCGTAGTCATTCTGGAAACGTACTATTTCGGCCTCCAGCTTTTTAGGTCTTAGAGGAGCTTGTGTTTCCCTGAATTCATTTACAGATGCGTCTTCTTTTTTATCTTTTGAAACCAGTACTCCTGACCTTGAGCCGTCCCTGTAAACGGTTATTCCTTTACATCCGCTTTCCCATGCAGTCTTGTATATGGTGCTGACCAGCTCTTCGTTGGCATCTTTCGGGATGTTGACAGTAACGCTTATTGAATGGTCAACCCATTTCTGTATAGCTCCCTGCATCTTTACTTTTGCAACCCAGTCAACATCATTTGCAGTAGCTTTATAGAAAGGAGATTTTTTTATCACTTCGTCCAGCTTGTTATCGTCGTAATGCTTCACTTCATTGACATCGTAACTATTAACTTTCAGCCATTTCAGGAATTTCGGGTGGAACATATTGTATTCTTCCCATGAGTCGCCGATTTCGTCAACAAAAGATATCTTTATGTTCTTATCATTGGGGTTGACTTTCTTTCTTCTTTTATATGCCACTGAAAACACGGGTTCTATGCCTGAAGTGGTCTGTGTCATCATGCTGGTGGTGCCTGTTGGAGCTATAGTGAGCAGTGCAATATTTCTGCGGCCGTATTTCTGCATGTCTTTATAAAACTGGGCATCTGCATCCTTAAGGCGGTTTATGAAAGGATTGTTTTTCTCGCGTTCAAAATCGTAAATCGGAAACTTTCCTCTTTCTTTTGCAAGCAGCACGGAACTTTTATATGCTTCCAGTGCCAGCGCCTTATGTACTTCAACGGAAAAATCTATTGCTTCCTTGTTGCCATACCTGCATCCCAGTGCAGCGAGCATGTCGCCTTCAGCAGTAATTCCTATGCCTGTCCTGCGGCCTTCTATACATTTTTTCTTGATGCTGTTCCACAGGTTTATCTCACACCTTTTTACTTCCATTTCTTCCGGGTCGGATTCTATCTTTTTAAGTATCTGGTCTATCTTTTCAAGTTCAAGGTCAATGATGTCGTCCATTATCCTTTGCGTGTACCTGATATGCTTGGTGAAGAGTTCGGAATTAAAACTGGCATCTTTTGTGAAAGGATTGTCAACATAGCTGTAAAGGTTAATTGCTATGAGGCGGCAGCTGTCGTACGGGCACAAAGGTATTTCTCCGCAAGGATTTGTGGAAACGGTTTTAAATCCCATGTCGGCATAGCAGTCAGGAACAGATTCTTTTATTATGGTATCCCAGAACAGTACGCCAGGCTCAGCTGACTTCCATGCATTATGGATAATTTTATTCCACAGTGATTTAGGGTCTATCTCATGTGTAACTTTGGGATTATCTGAATCTATAGGAAACCTTTGAGTGAAATTTTCTCCTTTGATAACAGCATTCATAAAGTCGTCACCGATCTTAACGGAAACATTAGCTCCTGTTATTTTACCCTGTTCAAGTTTGGCATCTATAAAATCTTCCACATCAGGGTGTTTTATTGATATGCTCAGCATGAGTGCTCCGCGCCTCCCGTCCTGAGCCACTTCCCTTGTGGAGTTGGAATATCTTTCCATGAAATTGACTATGCCTGTTGATGTGAGGGCGCTGTTTTTCACCACACTTCCCTTTGGCCTTATGTGCGACAGGTCATGCCCTACGCCTCCGCGCCTTTTCATCAGCTGTACCTGCTCCTGGTCCACCTTCAGTATGCCTCCGTAAGAGTCGGAATTGCTGCTGTTACCTATGACAAAACAATTGGACAGGGAAGCTACCTGGTAATCATTTCCTATTCCTGCCATTGGCCCTCCCTGAGGCACAACATATTTGAACCCTTTGAATAAATTGTATATTTCTTCTTCTTCAACAGGATTGGGGTATTTCTTTTCCATTCTGTAAATTTCTTTTGCAAGCCTCCTGTGCATATCATCGGGTGTGAGTTCATATATGTTGCCGAGGCTGTCTTTCAGCGCATATTTGTTAACCCATACGCCTGCAGCGAGAGTATCGCCTTTAAAATATTCAGCAGTTTTCTGGAGACATTCCTTATATGAATATCCCTGAGACGGCTTGTCAGGCTGTGCTTCCTGGGAAGGGGCTTCAATAATATTGTTCATATTGCCGGTATCAGGGCGTGTTCTTTTGGATAAGTTATTATATAATTCGTTTTTATCCTGATTTGTTGTGGTTAACAGTTCATCGTTTCCGATTTTGGTGACGTCTTCATTCATAATTTTATCCTACATTTGAGTTGGTTAAAAATTTAATTCATTGATTTTTAGAACGATACCATTTAAACAAGGTATGGGAAAATAGCGGAGCAAGATAAAAAATACGATGAACAAATGATTAAATAACATGGATGAATATTTCAACATTTTATTAACAGATGCTCAATCTTCTGAATGATAAATAATTATACCATATTTTTCTTCCACACCAGTTTTTTCCCGAACCCTAGCCGGTTGTCTGTCATCTTAATAAAATCGGGCTCTACAGACCATAGCGGTGTTTGCTTCAGTATGGCAAAAGGGAATTTTCTCAGGTATGCTTTTCGGAGATCCTTTAATTCACTGCCTTTAGCTTCCTTTATCTTTCCTGTAAACTGTACCCCTCTTATTTTTCCGACAATATATGTTTCCAGAGCTATTGCTCCTGCAATATAATCCTGTTCCATGATGTCGCTGGCATGCTTTGTGTCTTTGTCTGATGTTAATATGAAAATGTTCTTTTCTTCAAGATAGGCATAAAAACAGGTACAGCAATATGGTTTGTTTTTGTTTGACGTTGCAAGTGTCAGTATATGATGCTGTTTTATGAATCTTATTATTTTTTTGTCAGGATTGTCAGGCATAAGCGGGTGGTTTTTTTACAATAATAAATATTGACAAAGGTTTTGGAAATATTATATTTATTATTTCACAACAACTTTGTTTTTATCTCATACATTTTAATATATTTTATTTGATGTTAGACATTTGAAGTTTGATGTAACTTTTTGAAAACAACATCAAACAAAATAACTTTAAACATCAGACATTTATATCAACTCATTAGCCAGGTTAGCAAGTTCGGAACGTTCTCCTTTTTCAAGCCTTATATGTGCGTAAATCGGATGCTTCTTTATTTTGTCGATAAGGTTTGACAGCCCGTTGCTTTGTGAGTCAAGGTAAGGAGTATCTATCTGGTGAATATCTCCTGTGAAAATTATCTTGGTATTTTCGCCCGCCCTTGTTATTATGGTTTTTATTTCGTGGGGCGTGAGGTTTTGCGCTTCATCGACGATAAAGCATACATTGGATATGCTCCTTCCCCTGATATATGCAAGCGGTGTTATCACCAGTTTTTCATTTTCAACGGAGTCGCTGATATTTTTGTATTCATTGTCTCTTTCGCCAAACTGGCTTTGTATGAATTTCAGGTTGTCCCATAAAGGCTCCATATACGGATTGATCTTTGATTTTATATCTCCGGGCAGGAAGCCTATGTCTTTATTGCTCAGTGGCACGATAGGCCTTGCAAGGTATATCTGTTTGAAATTCTTTTTCTGCTCGAGTGTTCCTGCAAGAGCAAGCAGTGTTTTTCCTGTGCCTGCCACTCCTTCTATTGTAACCAGCTTGACATTCATGTTCATGATAGCATGCAGGGCAAACACCTGTTCGGCATTTCTCGGAGTGATCCTGTAGGCAGGGTGTTTTTCAATTTTTTCAATTCTGTTTTCAACAGGATTATAAAAAGCAAGCACTGAATTTTTTTGGGTTTTAAGAATGTAATAATGGTTGGGAATGGGATTTTCCTCTTCTATTGCTTCTAACTCGCAAAAGCCGTCTTTGTAAATGGTTTCAATAACTTCAGGGGCAATATCATTGATTTCCGTTTTGCCTGTATAGAGGCGTTCAACATCTTTTACCTTGCCTGTTTCAAAATCTTCTGCAGAGATGTTGAGCGATTTGGCTTTAAGGCGCAGGTTGATATCTTTCGTGACCATTATCACTTTGCGGTCAGGGTTTTCCTGAGCCAGGGCAAGGGCTGCATTCAGGATGCGGTGGTCTGATTTGTTGGAATCGAATATTTTGCGTGCGTCCACGCTGCTGTGTTCGTTCATCATAACCTTAAACCTGCCTTTGTTGCTGTCGCCAAGCGGTATCCATTCCTGCAGGGTGTAATTGCTTGAAAGTTTATCGATGATTCTTATAAATTCCCTTGCTTCGAAATTCTTGGTGTCGTGGCCTTTTTTAAAGTCGTCGAGCTCTTCAAGGACAGATATGGGTATTGCGACATCATTATCGTCAAAGCTGTTGATAGCGCTGTGGTTATACAGTATCACAGATGTGTCGAGCACAAAAATTTTTTTTCCGTTAGATGATTTTTTTGCCATTTGTTTATGTTTTTAGTAAATCATTTTTTTGTTTTCAGATAAATATGTTAAACCAGTTTTTCCGAGAGTTTTCTCATTTCCGTATATGGAGAAGCGTTTTCATAAAGTATGTTGTAAGCGGCATCGCATATGGGCATTTGTATATTGTAATCCCTGCTTATATCCCTGATGCTTTTAGCAGCATAGTAACCTTCCGCTACCATGTTCATCTCAAGCTGTGCGGCTTTTACAGAATACCCTTTCCCTATCATATTTCCGAATATCCTGTTCCTGCTGAATTTAGAATATGTTGTAACGAGCAGGTCTCCCAGGTAAACATAATCATTTATGTCGCGTTTATGGGGGCTTACCTTGTCAATGAAGTGTTTTATCTCCTTTATTGCATTGGCTATCATCACAGACTGAAAATTATCTCCGTATCCTGTTCCTATGGCTATGCCGGTTGCAACGGCAATGATATTTTTCAGTACGGCTGAATATTCAATTCCTATGACATCTTCAGACAAGGTTGTTTTTAAATATCTTGTCTTTAATATTGAAGATGTGAACTCCGCATTCTCTTTTTTCTCAGAAGCGACAGTGAGATAAGTGAGTTTTTCAAGTGCTATCTCTTCGGCATGCGAGGGTCCGCTGATAACAACAATATCACTGTTATCAATGCCGTAATGCTTATTTAAAAAACCGGAAACTGTCATTTTATATTCCGGAATTATACCTTTGGTTGCAGAAACCATGATCTTGTTTTTCAACTTGTCTTTATGTGTTTCAAGTACGCTTTTAATGAAAACAGCAGGAACGCACAATATGATCACGTCTGAATTTTTTATCAGCGTACTGATATCATTTGTCAGGGACAGTTTTGCCAGATCCAGCTCTATTGAACTGAGGAAATCCGGATTATGCCTGTTCTCTTTTATGTTCCCGAGGATATGCTCTTCCCTTATCCACCAGTTCAGGTGTTTGATATTGTTCGACAATATTTTAACAAGGGCTGTTCCCCAGCTTCCTCCGCCTATAAGGCCTATTTTGTGATTTTCATTTGTATGCATGTTGTAAAGATATAAATTATTGTTTATTAAAATCCTTTCCATTCACGGAGGCCTAAATCAGGCTTTATGTTCGCATTTTTCATAAGTACCATTGCAGCGCCGAGTGCACTTGAATTATCAATCTCTGACGTATAAACCCTGCTTTCAGGAAATGATGATGCAATGAGTTTTACATAAATGCTGTTCCGTGCAAAACCTCCTGAAATATAAATGTCTCCGGCCGGTTTGTTTTTTTCAACCACAAGTTTTATTGATTCGATATTTATTTCGGTTAGGTCCATTATAAATTTATGGTAAGCTTCAGCAAATGATATAAATATGGAGTAATCAACAGTATTAGCACAATAATCCATGAAAATATTCCCTGAACAATCCAGTAAGATTCCCATGACCAGTTTTTTACTTTTTTAATGGGAACATAAAAGCTTGCTGCACAGATGCTGCCGATTGCCATCAATACAATAGCTGTAATTGAATTCATAGGGTTAAAAAGTTTAACGAAAAAACATTAAAAAATTGATGATTGAATTTTAAAATTCACTGTAAATTTAATATTTTTTCTGATTTCTCAAATTTGGCTTCAGTGAAGAAAATGGCATAAAAAAAGAGAAGCTAAAACATAACTTCTCTTTTTCCGTTTTTATTTCACAATAAGAATTCTTACTGGCAGATGTCATTTTTAAAATCAGTACCCCAGCAGCGCCAGCTGTTGTTTCCGAAGTGTATGGAATCTTTTACACTGCCGTTATAGTATGTACGGTTCCATTTGATGTTTGTAAGCTGGTCCTGTCCTTTATTGTAAATATCATAAAAAGCATTATAAGTTGTGTCGGCAGTAACTCCGTAATAAATGTAACCGCCGTTTTCAGCTCCGCTTGGTACTATGTTGGTATATTTTATGTCATATGTTCCGGCACTTACATTTTTATGCCATATGATACCGAGAAGCTCTGTATTACTTATCGCGTTGTCATAAAGAGTCCATGTCCCCTGTGTGCCGTCAATATATGAATCTCCTGAATACCAAAGGAAGTTCTGAAATCCGTTTTCTTTTGAAATATACATTTTCCAGTGTATCAGGCTGCCATCCACCTCTCCGGTAAGCTTGGCAGAATATGTTGCCAGCAATGCGGTAAAATCGTATTCCCATACCCATACTTTTTCTTTTTTATCCCATTCAGCTGTATAATTAAATGCATTGCAGAATGAAGCAACAGGTACAGCCATGCCTACAGTTATAATTACATTCCATACCCATACATTTCCTGCAGAATAAAGGAAATTAGTATAGCCTGAATCAACTTTCGAATCATTATATTTACTCGGGGCTTTGGAAGAATCCAGATCAGAAAAATTCATTACAAAAGTTTCCTGAGGCGGAATTGTGGGGGCATCCCCATTGTCTTTTTTACAACTCTGTTGTATTACAATAGCTGCAAGCATAAAAGCCACAAACAGATAAATACGCATTTTTTTCATAGCCAATAAATTTAAGTTAATAATTAAATTTTCTGTACAACAGGGCAAATATATAAA
>CAZSJF010000098.1:0-8777 GCA_964606705.1 uncultured Bacteroidales bacterium | reverse complement strand
AATCCGAAACCCTTGCAATGTCACGTAAAAGCAGGGAGCTGAAAGCACAGGGATTTGATGTCATCAACCTCAGCCTCGGAGAGCCCGACTTCTTCACCCCTGATTATATCAAAGAAGCCGCAAAAAAAGCTATTGATGACAACAAATCATTCTATACTCCTGTCCCGGGATATCAGGAATTGCGCGAAGCAATATGTGCAAAATTCAAACGTGATAACAATCTTATATTTACTCCCGAACAAATTGTTGTTTCAACAGGTGCGAAGCAGTCTATTACCAATGTCATCCTGAGTATTGTCAATCCCGGCGATGAGGTTCTTATACCTTCGCCTTTCTGGGTTTCATATAAGGAGATAGTAAAACTCGCAGAGGGAAAATCTGTATATATACCTGCAGGAATAAAAGCTGATTTTAAAATAACTCCCGCACAGGTTGAAAATGCAATAACACCTAAGACAAAAGCCATCCTGTTCAGCACTCCGTGCAACCCCACAGGCTCGGTTTATTCCGAAGAAGAGCTGAGAAAGCTGGCAAAAGTTTTTGAAAAACACAACAATATTTACATCATTGTTGATGAGATATACGAACATATCAACTTTACAGGTAAGCATTTCAGCATGGGAACGATAGACTCCGTGAAAGACAGGGTTATCACCATTAACGGTGTTTCCAAAGGCTTTGCCATGACAGGCTGGAGGGTTGGGTATATAGGTGCGCCGCTTCATGTGGCAAAAGCATGCGATAAACTTCAGGGACAGATTACTTCTGGCACATGTTCTATAGCACAGTGTGCTGCTATTGCCGCTGTCAAAGCCGACCCTGCAAGAACAAAAGATATGTTGGAAGCTTTCAAGTCAAGGAGAGACCTGGTTATTGAACTTTTGAGTAAGATTCCGGGTGTAAAAACAAACACTCCGCAAGGTGCATTTTATGTTTTCCCTGAGATCAGTGAATATTTCGGAAAGTCAGACGGAAAAATAACTATAGGCAATGCAAATGACCTGTGTATGTATTTACTGAATAAGGCAAATGTTGCCATAGTGCCGGGTGATGCTTTCGGCGACAGCAACTGCATACGTTTTTCTTATGCCACATCAAAGGAACTGCTTACTGAAGCAATTAAAAGAATTAAAGAAGCCTTATCACTGCTGAAATAGTTAAAAAAATCATTATGACCCAACAACTTTCAGTTGTAATTATTACTTATAACGAAGAAAAAAATATCGGCAGATGTATTGATTCGGTAAAAGATATTGTTGATGATATCGTTGTCATTGACTCTTTTTCAACAGACAAAACAGAAGAAATCTGCAAATCAAAAGGAGTCAGATTTATTCAGCATGCATGGGAAGGATATATCGAACAAAAAAACTATGGCAATTCTGAAGCAAAGTATCCGTATATATTATCAATAGATGCTGATGAAGCTTTATCCGGTGAACTTAAGAAGTCAATCATAGAAGTAAAAAATAACTGGAAATATGACGGTTATACAATGAACCGCTTAACAAATTACTGTGGTAAATTAATTAAGCATTGCGGATGGTATCCTGATACCAAACTGCGCCTGTTTGACAGAAGAAAAGGAAAATGGTCCGGCTATATGATTCATGAGAAATTAGAGATGGAGAAAGATTCAGCAATTTCTCATCTTAAAGGAGACCTCTTCCATTATTCATATTATACAATATCAGACCATTTAAAACAGGTTGACAAATTTACTGATATCGCTTCAGAAGCATTATTCAGCAAGGGTAAAAAAGCAAACTGCCTGAAGATAATTTTTGCTCCTGTTTTTAAATTTAAAAAAGATTATTTTTTCAGGCTCGGCTTTTTGATGGGTTTTACGGTTTTGTAATATGTGTGATATCTGCATATGCTACTTTTCTTAAATATGCAAAATTGAAACAGTTATATAAAAATATTGTTAAGAATTAACAAATTTATTACGGGAATACTTTGAAAAAACCAACAGTTTTAGTTGATCTTTCTAAACTCAAAAATCCATACTGCGGATTAGGGCAGGTGGCTGTTAATTTCGGATATGCATTGAGCAAAATGGAACATAGCACCATCAGTCCTGTTTTTTTATTGCCAAAAGGCTCTGAAAAGATTTTTAATAATAATATACAGTTTGAATATTTATCTTTAAAAAGGCGCTATCTGCAAGGATTTTGCAGGAAGTATGATATATGGCATGCTACACACCAGGATTCTCCTTACTTCCCGTCAGATAAAACCACCCCTTACATATTGACCATTCATGACCTGAATTTTCTGGAAGAAAAGAAAACTGCTAAAGCAAAAAAAAGGCTGTACAGGCTTCAGAAAAAAGTTAACAGGGCATCAGCAATAACAGTTGTTTCAGAATTTACCAAAAGCATTGTTTCACAACATCTCGAAATACCAGGCATACCTGTACAGGTTATCTACAATGGCGTTAAAATAAGTGAACAAACATCTTCACGGAAGCCTTCATTTGTCCCTGACGGTGATTTTTTATTTACAATAGGAGTTATTAAAGAAAAAAAGAATTTTCATGTACTCGTTGATTTCATGGAAACGCTTCCGCAATACAACCTGATAATTGCAGGGGACAAATCTGATAAATATGCCGGTTATATACAAAAGTTAATTACGGAAAAAAATCTTGACGGCCGCATTATTATTCCGGGCAAAATATCAGGAGAAGATAAAAACTGGTTGTATAAAAATTGCAGTGCTTTTGTCTTTCCTTCTTTACTTGAAGGTTTCGGGCTTCCTGTAATTGAGGCTATGTCTTTTGGCAAACCTGTATTTGTGTCAAAACATTCCAGCCTGCCTGAAATAGCGGGTAAAGAAGTTTATTATTTTACTGATTTTGATAAAGAGAATATGAAAAACATTTTTTTAATAAAAATGCAGGAGTATAATAATGATGCGGGAAAAGATGTAAAGATTAAAGAATATGCAGGAAAATTCACATGGGAACTTGCGGCAAGACAGTATGTAGATTTATATACAAAATTTATTATTCACTAAAATCAGGTCATTCGTAAAATTGATGTAGATTTGTAACATATAAATTATGAAAACAATAATACTTTACATATTCCCTATATTTTTCTGGTTTTATGAATCCTTTTCACAGGAAGCGAAAAAGGATTCAGCAACTTTTTACACAATGGTTTCTGCTTCCTATGCATACCAGATCCCGGGAGGTGACCTTTCAGACAGGTTTTTAAACAATTCAGGTGTCGGTACAAGCCTGTTGTTCAAGAACAGGAAAAACTGGATTTATGGTGTGGACTTTAATTTTATCTTCCGTGATACCGTTAAAGAAACATCAATACTGGACTCCATTTCAACAACTGACGGATATATAATTGACGGGAACGGCGTGTATGCTGAAGTTTTCCTTTATGAGAGAGGATTTTATATTTCGGCTAAGCTGGGTAAGATTATCCCTGTATTTAATTCCAATGCAAATTCCGGGTTGACTTTGATAGGCAGTGTTGGCCTGCTGCAGCACAAGATTAGAATAGAAAATACTGAAAATACTGCGCCTCAGATAAAAGGAGATTATAAAAAAGGATATGACAGGCTGACGAACGGGCTCGGGATAAGCGAATTTATAGGATATACATATCTCGGTAAGAAAAAACTGGCGAATTTTATGGCCGGATTCGAGTTTATCCAGTCGTGGACACAGTGTAGGAGAGACTATAATTTTGACCAGATGGCGAAAGATACTTCCAAAAGATTTGACATGCTTTCGGGTATAAAGATCTCATGGGCAATACCCATAGCAAAAAGGACAAACAAGGAATTTTATTATTACTAATTACCGGCTGCAATGCAAATATTATATAATCTTTTCATAAGGCTGTACCTCTTCTGTATTATCATTGCCGGTATGTTCAATAAAAAAGCCCGCCTCTGGCTTGCAGGCAGGAAAAACCTTTTTAATAAGATATCATTTGTACTTAAGGAAGGTGAAAAAAGAGTGTGGTTCCATTGCTCCTCCCTGGGCGAATTTGAACAGGGAAGGCCTGTGATCGAAAAATTCAGGGAGAAATATGCCGGATATAAAATAGTCCTGACTTTCTTTTCCCCGTCAGGATATGAGATAAGAAAGAATTATGAATATGCGGATTATATTTTTTATTTACCGCTTGACACAAGGAAAAATTCGGAAAAGTTCATAGAGCTGATAAATCCCAAACTGGTATTTTTTATTAAATATGAATACTGGTTTAACTTCCTGAGTGTTTTAAAACAAAGAAATATCCCTGTTTTTATCGTGTCGGCGATATTCCGCAGTAATCAGCATTTTTTTAAATGGTATGGGGCATGGTTCAGGAAAAAACTTAAGTGTATAACATATTTCTTTGTGCAAAACAAAATTTCCAAAGGCCTGTTAGAATCTATAGGAATAACAAATGTGTCTGTAAGCGGAGACACCAGATTCGACAGGGTTTTTTCGATAGCAAATAATAAAAAAAGTTTTCCATTGATTGAAAAATTTAAAGGAAATAATAATTTGCTTATTGCAGGGAGCACATGGCCGCAGGATGAAAAACTGATATACGAGATAATAAATTTAAAAATTCAGAATTTGAAATTTGTTATAGTTCCGCATGAAGTTCATAAGGAACATATAAACGGTATTTTGCATGGCACCGGGGCAAAGGCTGTGAAATTTTCTGAAGCTGATGATAATAATGTTAGTGGCTTTGATGCCCTTATCGTTGATTCAATAGGTGTGCTTTCACATCTTTACCAGTATTCAACTGTTACATATATAGGAGGAGGGTTTAGCAAAGGCATTCACAATATCCTTGAAGCGGCAACATTTGGGAATCCTGTTGTTTTCGGGCCTAATTATTTTAAATTCCATGAGGCAAAAGATCTTATTGAAATTAAAGGTGCTTTTTCAGTAAGTAGCAGTCAGCAGCTGGCAGATAAATTAAGGGAACTGCTTGATAATAAATCTTTGTTGGAGAAGACTTCAGCGATAGCAAAGAATTATGTAGCAGAAAAAAAAGGTGCTACTGAAAATGTCGTTAAAGAAATAGAAAAGTACTTATAAAAATCACAAAATTCTCCACAAAACCTACCCCTTCTTTGTTGGTTTTCATTATTTTTTTTAAATTTGCTTTAATAATCAATCAAATTTTGAATTTATGAAAACAAAGTTATTTGCTATTGCAACATTGTTTATCGTTCTAGCCTTTAATGGTTTTTCGCAGAGTTATGAAGGCTCCCGTTTCGGGGCAAGTGCGGCACCATGGGCTTATGAGGAAGGCTGGCAAAACTTTCAGGATCTTGGTGTACATTATATGAGGATGCCTATAGATTTATCCAAAGGGGTTTTTGTGGACAACTTCTTTTTTAACAAGTATGATTCACTTGTAGAGAATGGACAGACTTATGGAATATACATGTATGGGATAGTGAATCCCAGAAAGTCTAACGGGGGCAGAAGCTGTGCACCATTGAAAAGCTTGCAGTCTGCACATGTACTGTTTATAACATCGCGTGCCGAGTCCATAAATGTGAGATACTGCTCTTTTGTAAATCCTTGCCATGCCGGATAAGCAGGAGTGCCCGGAGTATTGGCTATTGAGTCATACATAACTTCATTGCATATTTCCCAATGAGTGATGGGATATGGCAGGGCTGACATATCCCATCACTCATTGGGAAATATGCAATGAAGTTATGTATGACTCAATAGCCAATACTCCGGGCACTCCTGCTTATCCGGCATGGCAAGGATTTACAAAAGAGCAGTATCTCACATTTATGGACTCGGCACGCGATGTTATAAACAGTACATGTGCAGACTGCAAGCTTTTCAATGGTGCACAGCTTCTGCCCCCGTTAGACTTTTTTCCGAGTTTGCTGGACCTTACATATCCTCTTCCTGATGGACTAGGTCCCGATATTATCGATGCTATCAGTTATCACAATTATTCCGTGAACCTTCAGATTGATTCAGCGATGTCTGACTTTGCAACTAATAGTTTACAGAGCAAACCAATATGGATTACCGAAGCAGGTACACAGAATGAATATATCCAAAACAACAGCCTGACACAGGATGACAATGCACGCATCGCTGTAGGAAGTTTTGTATATGCTCTTTATAGAGGTGTTTCTAAAATTATTTTTACCACAATGAGAGCCGGCATCAGCGATCAGGAGTCAATACAATGGGAATCTCTGCTTGATCCTTCAACAGGTGATAAAAAGAAAATATTTTATTCCTACCAGAAACTAATAGAAAAACTTGATTATTTCACTGATGTTACAGCACTTCCACAGAACAATGACACTTCTGTTTTTGCATACAAATTCACTGTAGATGGCAACCCTGTTTATGTGTTATGGGCAAATTCCATTCAGACAGTCAATCTTAATTTAGGCAGCGGTAATGTTGCCACCAGTGTTGATATTACAGACGGTGTGCCTATGGATGAGATGGGTACTTTTAATACAGAGAATATACCTGTTACAGATGACAGCATAGCGCAAATAGCTATATCTACTATTCCGTTATATGTGGAACCTCAGACAGGTACAGGCATAAAAGAACAGGCACTTGGTATGGAATGGAATATCTTCCCGAATATAGTGAAGGATAATGTCAATGTCAGCATGTCATTGAATAAGGATGATAACTGCTCATTGAAAATGTATGATATTACCGGAAGAGAATTAAAAACTTTGATGGAGCAGAAATTAAGCAGGGGCGGCCATTCATTCAGCTTTGACCTCAGCAGTATGGAATGCGGGATTTATTACTGCAGGCTCGTTTCTTCTTCAGGAATACAGGTTAAAACAATTGAAATATTAAAATAAAAAAATGATTATGAAAAATAGAATTTTGTTTTTTTTAGCATTGTCATTGTGCATAGTTTCATTAAAAGCACAGACTTATTATTATGTTGATGGTGAATTAGGAAGTGATGATTTTGACGGAACTTCGTGGGAAGCTGCATGGAAAACCATTCAGTTTGCTTTTAACTCAGCAACACCGGGAAGCATAACATACATAAAAGGCGGCGTTTATAACGAACAGCTTTCCCTGGATGTTTCCGGAAATACAGGAGACCCTATTGAATTCCGCGGTTTTGGCAGTGACACGGTAATTATAGATGGCACCGGATTAAGCCTGGTGGAAATGATTTACATACAGGATAAAAGCAATGTCATTTTAAACAATCTTACCATACAGAATAATGTTCAGGCAGATGCTGTAGGAATATATGTTGAATGCCAGGCAGGCGGGACGGTTGAAAATCTGACATTTAAAAATATCAGGATAAAAAATATTTCATGGACTTCGAACAGTTCGCAGATACCTACTGAAAATGACAATTCCCAGCCTTTCATTGTATATGGCAGGGGAACCACTGCCGGAAATGCAATAAAAAATATCATAGTTGACAGTTGTGAAATTTACAACAATATCAGCGGTTTCAGCGAGTCCCTGACTTTTGACGGTAATATTGACGGTTTCACCATTTCGAATTGCAAAATACATGATAACACTAACATCGGCATAGACCTTGCAGGCAATTACGGGGAATGTACTGTGCCGTCACTGGACCAGGCAAGAAACGGCAATGTTTATGACAATGTCTGTTATAACGATGTTTCTGCTTATGCCACCAGTGCAGGCATATATGTTGACGGAGGCAAGGATATTACTATTGAGAGGAATACATGTTACAGTAATGGCTGGGGTATTGAAGTGGGCTGCGAACAGAACGGGTCAACATCAGGTATTATTGTAAGGGATAATATTATTTATAATAATCAGGAAGCAGGCATTGCAGTTGGCGGATATGACATTGGTACAACAGGCCAGGTGCTGACATCATATTTTACAAACAATACACTGGTGAAAAATAATTACAGTAATGACGGATTCGGGGAAATATATATTACCAAAGCAAGCAACTGTGTTTTTAAGAATAATATTTTTTATACGAATGCACAGAACATATTGCTGACACGGGAAAATATAAGTCCTCAGACAGGTAACCTGTTCAACTATAACTGCTGGTTTACACCAAATAATAATACCAATGCTATAGTAGTGAACTGGGGCGGTACAGTCATAACGACATTCTCTGGTTATAAGTCTTCGTCCGGATATGAAACAAATTCCAAATATGCCGATCCGCTGATAGCCGATACTTCAACAGTTGATCCTGATTACAGTGTGATGGCCGGTAGTCCGTGTATTGATGCGGGAGACCCTTCGTTTGTCATAGGTGTGGAAGAAACTGATTTTGCAGGAGATAATCGTATATATAATAGTGTTATAGAAATGGGAGCATACGAGTATAGCGGTCCTTACAGCATTCCTGATATGATCAGCAATGAAACATTCAGTATTTATCCTAATCCGGCTTGTGATTATGTAAACATCATATCGGAACAGCGAATATCAAAGATTATACTTACTGATAATCTGGGACAAAAAGTTGCAGAAAAAGAAATAAATGCAGGACAATATCAACTTAATCTTAGCGAAATTAAGCCGGGTATTTATTTTCTGACAGTGATTTATGATAACAGAATGGCGACAACTTTACTGCAGAAAATTCTGTAATAATTATCGGACTGAAGCAACAAGTTATTTGTTCAGCCTTTTCTGAACAGCTTCACTTTCCAGTTCTCTTATAGCATCTGCGGCAATCCAGCGGGCAGATTTTGAGTCAAGGCGCTGAATTTCTTTTGCAAGCTTTATACATTCTTTGTTCAGCTTTTTACTTCTTTTT
>CAZSJF010000097.1:0-8920 GCA_964606705.1 uncultured Bacteroidales bacterium | reverse complement strand
TGTGTTGGGTGTGTTTGGTTGGTGGTTTTTCTGGCATTTGTTGCTATAATGCCTTCTATTATCAGTAAATTGCGAATTAACTCCCATTTTACTGATAATAGAAGGCATTATAGCAACAAATGCCAGAAATAAAGAACCAGGCAAGACTATTCTCGACATGACATTATCCACAAACAAAGCCGTTTTTTTGCCCGGCTTAACACCAGGTATAAAACCTCCATTCCTTTTCATATCTTCAGCCATCTGATTAGGATTAATTGTAATAGCCGTATAGAAATAAGTAAACAGCACTATCATGACAGCAAAAACAAAATTATACCAGAATCCGTTGAAATCTGAAAAAGTCCTCGCAAAACCGGTCAACGTCTCACTACTTGAAAATCCGGCTAAAGTCAGAGGGATAAACATGATAGCCTGTGCAAATATTATCGGCATAACACCGGCAGCATTAACTTTCAAAGGGATAAACTGCCTTACACCACCATACTGCTTATTCCCTATTATCCTCTTGGCATATTGTACAGGTATCCTCCGGGTACCTTGAACCAGTAAGATTGTTATCAATATTACCATTATTAAAAATACTATTTCCAGCAAAAATACTACCATCCCGCCGCTTTGTTCTTCAACTCTGGAAACAAATTCAGCTACAACAGCAAATGGAAGCCTTGCAATAATCCCTATCATAATTATAAGAGAAATACCGTTTCCTATACCCCTGTCGGTTATCCTCTCCCCAAGCCACATAATAAACATAGTACCCGAAACCAGGATAACTATTGAAGAAAACCAGAAAAAATTTGTAGGATCACCATTATTATTTACCAGCAATATAGCACCAGGGACAGTATATAATTGAGCCAAATAACCTTTAAGATAAGCTGAAGCCTGCCCTAGTGTCACAATTACTGTTAGATATCTTGTTATCTGATTCATTTTCTTCCTTCCGCTTTCCCCTTCCTTCTGTAATTTCTGGAAATAAGGAACAGCAACTGTCAGTAATTGCACAACAATAGAAGCGGAAATATAAGGCATAATACCCAGTGCAAAAATAGAAGCATTAGAAAACGCACCTCCGGAAAACATATTTAACAATCCCAGCAATCCCTGTTTTGTCTGTTCTTGTATGATATCCAGTTTGGAAGGATCTATACCAGGCAATACGACAAAAGAACCAAGCCTGTATATAAGAATAAACCCTATCGTATTAATTATTCTTATCCTTAGATCTTCTATCTTGTAGATATTCCGTATTGTATCAAATAACCTGTTACTCATTAAATCTTATATTTTTATAGCTGAACCGCCTTTTTCTTCAATTGCTTTCTTTGCAGATTCTGAAAAGGCATGAGCTTTAATTTCTAATTTTGATTTTAGTTCGCCCCTTCCAAGAATTTTAATCAAATCGTTTTTGGAAGCCAAACCATTATCTATCAAGACATTGATGTCAATAGCTGATATCTTCTTACTGTCAGCAATTTTCTGGAGCAAATCTATATTTATACCCCTGTATTCTTTCCTGTGTATATTAGTGAACCCGTATTTCGGAATTCTTCTGTATAAAGGCATCTGTCCACCCTCAAAGCCTGCTTTTGAAGAGTAACCGGATCTCGACTGTGCCCCCTTATGGCCTCTTGTTGATGTACCGCCCCTTCCGGAACCCTGTCCTCTTCCTATACGCTTTGATTGCCTGACTGAACCTTTTGCCGGTTTAAGATTACTCAAATCCATAACTATACTATAACCTTTCTTGATTAATTATTATTTTATTTCTTCAACATATAACAGGTGCTTGATCTTGTTGATCATGCCTATAATCTGAGGTGTAGCATTAACCTCTATCTCTCTGTTCATTTTTTTAATTCCCAGAGCCTCAAGTGTTCTTTTCTGACGTAAAGGCTTGTCTATAGCACTCCTGATCTGTTTTACTTTTATTTTTTTCATTATATATATAATCTATCCGTTAAAAACTTTATCTATACTTATTCCCCTTAATTGTGCAACCGTATATGCATCACGCATTTGCATAAGAGCTTTAATTGTTGCCTTAACAACATTATGAGGATTTGAAGAACCTTTTGATTTAGCTAAAACATCTTTAACCCCGACACTTTCAAGAACAGCGCGCATAGCACCTCCTGCAATAACACCTGTACCCGGAGAAGCAGGTTTGATAAACACTTTTGCCCCGCTGTATTTTCCTATCTGTTCATGAGGAATGGTTCCTTTGATTATCGGGACCTTTATAAGATTTTTTTTGGCATCATCAACACCTTTAGCTATGGCAGAAAGAACTTCCTTAGCTTTACCCAAGCCATATCCTACAACGCCGTTTTCGTTACCGACAACAACAACAGCAGCAAAGCTGAAAGCTCTTCCGCCTTTGGTAACCTTGGTTACTCTTTGAATACTTACAAGCCTGTCTTTAAATTCTATTTCGCTTGATTTTACTCTCCTGATATTAGCATCTAACATATTATTAAAATTTAAGTCCGTTTTCTCTGGCAGCATCTGCTAAAGATTTTACCCTGCCATGATATAAATAACCATTCCTGTCAAAAGCAACTAAGGAAACACCTATTTCCTTTGCTTTGTCAGCAATCAATTTTCCAACCAGCTTTGCCTTTTCTTTTTTATTAACTTTCACAGAAGCTATTTCCTTTGCTCTTGAAGAGGCATAAGCAATAGTTTTCCCTTCATTGTCGTCAATAAGCTGAACATATATTTCCTTATTACTTCTGAAAACATTCATTCTTGGCATTTCAGCTGTACCTTTAACAACTTTTCTTATCCTTTGTTTTATTCTCAGTCTTCTTGACTGTTTGAGATTTTTCATTGTAATATATAAATTTTATTTTTCTAACTCTAATGATTTTTTATTATGATGCTGTTGCTGCGGCAGCTGTCTTACCTGCTTTTCTTCTAAGTTGTTCATTCAGGAATCTGATACCTTTCCCCTTATAAGGTTCCGGCCTTCTGAAAGAACGTATTTTTGCGGCTATCTGACCTATAAGTTGTTTGTCAATACTTTTAAGTATAATCTTCTGGCTTTTACCTTTTTCTGCAACTGTCTGAACTTTCACTTCCATTGGTATCTCAAAAATTATATCATGGGAATACCCCAGAGTTAATTCTAAAATCTGGCCGTTTGCTGATGCCTTATATCCGACTCCTTCTATTTCCTGAATAATTTCATAGCCTTTGGAAACCCCTGTAACCATATTAGATAATAAAGACCTGTAGAGACCATGCATAGATTTATGTTTTTTCTGTTCCGTCTTTCTTTCCACATTGATCAAATTATCTTTAACATCAACTGATATTGCAGGGTTGACATATTGTTCCAGTTCACCCAAAGGGCCTTTTATTTTCACAATATTATTCCCTGAAATATTGACCTGTACGCCCTGCGGCAATTTTATCGGCAATTTACCTATTCGTGACATTTTTTTATCCTCCTCTTTTTCTTAACTTACGTAACACATTATTTCTCCACCTATTTTGTGGACTTTTGCTTCTTTATCAGTCATCAGCCCTTTTGCAGTAGAAATAATCACAATACCCAATCCATTAATAACCTTCGGCAATTTGTTATGCCCGAGATATTTTCTTAAGCCGGGTTTACTGACTCTTTCAAGTTTATTAATAGCAGAAAGCTTTGTAACAGGGTGATATTTCAGAGCTACCTTAATAATCCCCTGTTTTTCTTTTCCTTCAGTTGCTTTAGGATTCTCTTCAAATTTATAATTCAATATATATCCTTTTTCATAAAGAATTTTTGTGATTTCCTTTTTCAGATTTGAAGCAGGAATCTCAACAATCCTGTGCTCAGCCATTATGGCATTTCGTATTCTCGTCAGATAATCTGCAATTGGGTCTGTTACCATTTTATACTTGTTATTTTAATTATTAATATTTTTTACCAGCTGGCTTTTCTAACCCCCGGTATTAAGCCTATAGAAGCCATTTCCCTGAAATTTATACGGGAGATACCAAACTGCCTTATATAACCTTTAGGCCTGCCTGTCAGCTTGCATCTGTTATGAATTCTGACAGGAGATGCATTTCTGGGCAATTTCTGCAATCCCACGTAATCACCGATAGATTTCAATGCTTTTCTTTTTTTAGCATATTTTTCCACAAGTTTCAGCCTCTTTACTTCCCTGGCTTTCATTGATTCTTTTGCCATATCTTTATTTTTGAATTTTAAAAGGTAATCCGAATTCTTTCAATAAAACAAATGTTTCCTGATCTGTCCTTGCATCAGTAACAAAAGTAATATCGAATCCGCTTATTTTATTTATTTTGTCAATATTGATTTCAGGAAAAATTATCTGTTCAGAAACCCCAAGTGTATAGTTTCCTCTGCCGTCAAAACCTTTGTTATTTATCCCCCTGAAATCTCTGATACGTGGTAATGCAACAGCAATCAGCCTGTTAAGGAATTCATACATCCTGTCACCGCGCAAAGTAACTTTTACGCCTATCGGCACCCCTCTTCTTAATTTAAAATTAGAAATATCTTTTTTGGATTTTGTCACAACCGGCTTCTGTCCGGTGATAAGAGAAATTTCTTCAACAGCAATGTCAATAAGTTTTTTATCAGCAGTGGCACCACCAACACCCTGATTAATACATATTTTTTTCAGACGGGGAACCTGCATTTTATTTTTATAGTTAAATTGCTTCATCAAAGCAGGTATAACCTCTTTATCATAATGCTGTTTGGCTATAGGAATATATTTTTCCATTACTTAATTACCTCCCCTGTATTTTTTGAATATCTTACCAATTTTCCGTTTTTATCTTCTTTCCTTCCTATTCTTGTCTGTTTTCCTTCCGAATCTATCAGCATCAGATTGGATAAATGAATAGGGGCTTCTTTTTTTACTATTCCGCCCTTAGGATTTGCAGAATTAGGTTTAGTGTGCTTAGACACTATATTAATTCCTTCAACTATTGCCTTTCTTTCATCAACAATAACTGTAAGGACTTTACCCTCCTGTCCTTTTGAATTTCCGGCAATTACCCTTACTATATCGTTCTTCCTTATGTGTAATTTCTGTCGCATATTTATTCTATATTTACTTTTTAAAGCACCTCCGGTGCCAGTGATATTATTTTCATGAATTTCTTTTCCCTTAATTCTCTGGCAACAGGGCCAAATATACGGGTACCTATCATTTCATCTGTTGCACTTAACAGGACAACAGCATTATCATCAAATCTGATATATGATCCATCTGACCTTCTGACCTCTTTTTTAGTCCTGACAACAACTGCTCTGGAAACAATTCCTTTTTTTATACCACCTGATGGAATAGCATCTTTGATTGAAACAATAATTGTATCTCCGATAGATGCATATCTTTTCCTTGTACTTCCAAGTACTCTGATACATTGTACGCTTTTCGCTCCACTGTTATCAGCAACTGCTAATCTTGATTCCTGCTGTACCATAATTATTTAACCTTTTCAATTATTTCAACTAATCTCCAACATTTATTCTTGCTTAACGGCCTTGTTTCAATAATACGAACTTTATCACCTATATTACATTCATTATCATTATCATGAGCCATAAACTTAGAGGTTCTCTTTACAAATTTCAGATATTTAGGATGTTTTACTTTTCTTTCCACCTGAACAACAATAGATTTATTCATCTTGTTACTGACAACAATCCCTATCTTCTCTTTTCTTAATTTTCTGCTTTCCATGATTCAATAAATATTTTTATTTTGATTTTTTATTTTCTTCTTTGGATTTACTTTCTTCCATTGTTCTTTTATGAAGTTCCGTTTCAAGTCTTGCTATTGTCTTCCTGAACACTTTTATTCTCATAGGATTTTCCAGTGGGGAAACAGCATGATTGAGTTTTAATTTTAAAAGCTGTTTTCTTTCTCCTTCCAGCCTCTCACGTATTTCTCCTGTTGACAATTCTTTAATAACTTTAGCTTTCATTACGATAATATTTTATTTTTTAACATAATCTCTTCTTACAACAAATCTGGTGATTATAGGAAGTTTTTGTGCTGCCAGCCTTAAAGCTTCTTTTGCAACTTCCAATGAAACACCGTCAGCTTCAAATAAAATTCTTCCTGGCGTTACACGGGCAACAAAATATTCCGGTGCACCTTTACCTTTTCCCATACGCACTTCCGCCGGCTTCTTAGAAACAGGTTTATCAGGGAATACCCTTATCCATATCTGTCCTTCACGTTTCATAAAACGTGTCACTGCCTGACGTGCTGCTTCAAGCTGCCTTCCCGTTAGCCATGCTGATTCCAATGCTTTTATTCCAAATGTACCGAATGAGAGTTCAAAGCCACATTTGGCATTCCCTTTCATTCTGCCTTTCTGCATCTTTCTATATTTTGTCTTTTTAGGCTGTAGCATTTCTAATTTATATTTATATATTTATATAATTATATATTTATATTTACTTATTTCTTTCTTTTCTTTTTTCTTTTGGCTTTAAGCCACCTGTATTCATACCCGAACCTGCAAAGTTCAAATAATCTCTCTTTGCATAAATTTCTCCTTTACATATCCATACCTTTATTCCTATCCTTCCATAAGTTGTATGAGCTTCACTGGCAGAATAGTCTATATCTGCCCTTAAAGTATGAAGAGGTGTCCTTCCTTCTTTATACTGTTCCCTTCTGGCTATTTCAACACCTGCCAATCTCCCTGATATCAACACCTTTATTCCTTCTGCTCCCATCCTCATCGTAGAAGCGATTGCTGTCTTAATAGCTCTACGATAAGCTATTCTTCCTTCAATCTGCCTTGCTATCGAATTACTTACCAGTACTGCATCCAGTTCAGGCCTTTTTATTTCAGAAATATTTATCTGAACTTCCTTCTTTGTAAGTTTTTTCAATTCCTCCTTTAACTTATCCACTTCCTGCCCTCCTTTACCAATAATCAACCCCGGACGTGCAGTATTAATTGTAATTGTTATAAGTTTTAAGGTTCTTTCTATCATAATTCTGGAAATACCAGCTTTAGACAACCTTGCATTAAGATATTTCCTTATCTGATTATCTTCTACAAGTTTACTATCAAATTTTTTTCCTCCATACCAGTTGGAATCCCATCCTCTAATAATTCCGAGCCTTAATCCTATAGGATTTGCTTTTTGTCCCATCTAATTTTAATTTATTTTGTTATTATTTACTTCATTTTTTTTACTAATTCTGCTATCGATAATCAGTGTTACATGATTAGATCGTTTTCTGACCCTGTAAGCCCTTCCCTGGGGCGCAGGGCGGATTCTTTTCAATTGCCTTGCACTATCAACATAAATCTCTTTAACATATAAATTACTTTCTTCTTCTCTTTTACCTTCATTTTTGTTTTTCCAGTTTGCAATAGCTGAAAGTAATAGTTTATATAACCTAGGGGAAGCGTCCTTAGGTGTATTTTTTAAAATATGTAAAGCCTTTTCAACATTCACTCCTCTTATAAGGCCAGCTACCAGTCTCATTTTACGGGGAGATGTCGGACAATTATTCAGTTTAGCAAAGTAACTGTTCTTTCTTGCCTCTTTTGATATATCTGCACTATTTCTTTTACGAACGCCCATTTTAAAACAATTTATAATTTTATATTATTCACCTTTATTACCTGAATGCCCTCTGAAAATTCTTGTGGGCGCAAATTCACCAAGCTTATGTCCAACCATATTTTCAGTGATATAAACAGGGATAAATTTATTCCCATTATGAACAGCTATTGTTTGTCCAACAAATTCAGGGGATATCATAGACCCTCTGGACCATGTTTTAATAACTGTCTTCTTTTTAGATTCCAGACTTTTAAGGACCTTCCTTTCAAGTTTATAATTTATATAAGGACCTTTTTTTATTGAACGACTCATACTACTATCATTTATTAAATTTATTTTTTACGTCTTTCTATTATATATCTGTTTGAATATTTATCATGTGTTCTTGTTTTATATCCTTTGGCAGGAATTCCTTTTCTGGAACGAGGGTGTCCACCACTTGCTTTTCCTTCTCCTCCACCCATAGGATGATCTACCGGGTTCATAGCAACACCTCTGGTTCTGGGTCTTCTGCCTTTCCATCTGCTCCTTCCGGCTTTACCTGATATCTCCAGATTATGGTTCGAATTCGAAACAACGCCTATTGTAGCTTTACAGTTGCTTATAATAATACGTGTTTCCCCTGAAGGTAATTTAACGGTAGAATAATCACCTTCCCTTGACATCAGTTGTGCATAAGAACCGGCACTCCTGGATATTTTCGCTCCGCTTCCAGGATGCAATTCTATATTATGAATTAAAGTTCCGAATGGAATTTCACTTAAAAATAAAGCATTGCCTACATCAGGGGTAACGTTTTTTCCGGATTCAATTTTTTGTCCGACTTTTAACCCTTCAGGTGCGACAATATATCTTTTTTCTCCATCAACATAGTTTAACAATGCAATATAGGCAGATCTGTTCGGGTCATATTCAATAGATTTAACTGTAGCGGGAATACCATCTTTATTCCTTTTAAAATCAATTATTCTGTACATTTTTTTATGTCCGCCACCTAAACAACGGGTAGTTCTTCTACCATAATTATTTCTTCCTCCCGTTCTTTTAGCAGATGCCAATAAACTTCTCTCAGGTGTACTTTTTGTTATTTCTTCAAAATCACTTACAACTTTAAATCGCTGACCTGATGTTACCGGTTTAAACTTTTTTAATGCCATTTCAATTAAATATTACTATAAAAATCAATTGTTTCACCTTTTTCTAACTTAACAACAGCTTTTTTATAAGCTTTTGTCCTACCGGAAATAAATCCGGTTTTTGTATTTCTTGATTTATTTTCGGAAGGACAAAAGCTTATAAAAAAGCTGTTGTTAAGTTGGAAAAACAACACCAACCACACCCAACACA
>CAZSJF010000096.1:0-8920 GCA_964606705.1 uncultured Bacteroidales bacterium | reverse complement strand
TGAAATGCTGTATTTCAAGTCCTGCACTTACAATATCTACAGGGTTGGTTTCATTTGCTACAGGCAGGCCTCCTGCGCACATGTATGCGTCGCCTATAGTCTTTATCTTTTCTATCTGGTATTTCATAATGATTTTATCAAACTCCTTAAAGCAATAGTCTATTTCATTAACAAGATTTTCAGGTGTCATTTTCTCCGCGAGCATAGTAAAGCCCTTGAAGTCTGTGAATAAAACAGTTACCTCATCATAATTTTTTGCTTTGGTTTTTCCGTATTGTTTGAGCTCTTCTGCCGTTTCTGCAGGCAGAATGTTTAAAAGCAGCATATCCGAACGCTGCTTCTCTGCCGATATTACTATATTGTCACGTTTCTTAGTCATGTAACTCCTGTACACCACAAAAGCAATTATAAACAATAAACAGGAGCCGATAATAAGCCATGTATTCTGAATGATTTTCCTTTTTAGCTTTTCACTTTTCGCTTCATTTTCCTTTTTAAGAAGCTTGTTTTCTTTGTCTTTTAACTCGGTCTGGTATTTTGTTATCACTTCATTTAATTGTTTACTATTCTCTGTTTTAAAAATGCTGTCATGTAGCTCCAGATATGAGATAAGATAATTATACGCTTTATCATTATTTTTAATTTCATGATATAATTCCGATAAACTTTTTTTAAGAAAATTTATTGCTACTTTCGCCCCAAATTTTTCTGCTATATTTAGACTTTTTTCATAACTGTCAATTGCTTTGGTATATTCGCCTGTTTCTTTATAATAATCACCAAGATTAGAATATATGTCTATTTTAGAATTCTCATTTTCCGCAATCCTAAGAGCATTATTTAAACTTTTTAGAGCAGGAATAAAATCTTTCTGTTTTAAATATATATATCCCTGTATATTAAAATAATTTGCTAAATCAGATTTGTAATCAAGACCTCTTTCCTTTGATTTTATAATATATTTATACCATTCTTTTGAATATAGCAACGCTGTCTTATAATTTTCTTTTTTAGAATAACATTTTGTAATACAACAATAAGTATATATCAAAGATTGAAGATCGTCTGATCCTTTTATTCTTTTCAAAAGTTCCATGTAATATTTTAATGCATTATCATATTCCTTCATATTAAAATATATGGCTCCAATATTAGATATTAACAATGTTATATTATATTTGTCTCCTATTTTCTCATATACTTTCAAAGCTCTAATATAATAATCAAGAACTTTATTAAAATCAGCATTTGCATAATAATAGTTACCAATACCATGAAAACAAGCTGCTACCAATTTCCCATCATTTATTTTTTCTGCTATTTTGAGAGATTTGCTATAATATAACAATGCTTTTTTATATTCACTTCGTTTTTCATAAAATAAACCCATTTTAAAATAAGATAATGAAATACCTTTCAAATTATTTATTTCTTCATATATTTTTAATCCTTTTAAATAACAGGCTAAAGATTTTTTATAATCACCCTTGTCATCATAAATGTCACCAATTTTCTCATAAGATACCGCAATACCCTTTTTATAATTCAATTTAATAGCTAATTCTAACGCGTTATTACCATACAATAACGCTTTTTGTATATCATTACCTGAAAACAGAGAGCTTAAATTATTCAAAATCTTCACTTTATTCGTATCCTCTTTAGCAGTTTTCAGCAGTTTTTGTAAGCTGTCGACTTTACTTTGCTGTGAAAAAACAGAAAAGGAAACAGTTATGCTTATTATTATTGTTAACAGGATTTTAATGGGTTTCATGGGTTTAAAAAGTTTAAAGTTACGAGTCTGCCTGTCCGGTAGGCAGGTTTAGAGTTCGGAGTTATTTAATTGTTCATTGATTATTGTTCATTGTTTACAAAGTACATGTCTATCATTCCTTTATTCTTCGCTTCTATCTTTCCCCTGTGTGTGCATGCAAATTTGTCTTTTACAAATTCATAAGTTGTTCCTGATATATTTACTTTCCCAACTTCTCCGCTGCTTTCCATTCTTGATGCAATATTTACCGTATCTCCCCAGATGTCGTAGGCAAATTTCTTTATTCCCACCACTCCTGCCACAACAGGCCCTGTGTGTATGCCTATGCGTATCTCAAAAAATACTTCACCTTTTGACTGCCTGTCTTTTTTATAGGTTTCCATGAAATGCTGTATTTCAAGTCCTGCACTTACAATATCTACAGGGTTGGTTTCATTAGCTGAAGGCAGACCGCCAGCACACATATATGCATCACCTATGGTCTTTATCTTTTCTATCCTGTACCTCATTATGATCTTATCAAACTCTTTAAAGCAGTAGTCTATCTCATTAACAAGCTGTGCAGGTGTCAGTTTTTCGGCAAGCATGGTAAAACCCTTGAAATCTGTAAACAGCACTGTAACCATGTCATAATCTTTTGCTGATGCTTTACCATGTGACTTAAGTTCTTCTGCTGTCTCTGCAGGAAGGATGTTCAGGAGCAGCATATCCGAACGCTGTTTTTCCGCTGATATTATCGTATTGTCACGTTTCTTTATTCTGTAACTTCTATATATCACAAAAGCTATTAAAAACAACAAACAGGAACCAATAATAAGCCAAATATTCTGAATGGTTTTTCTGTATAGTTTTTCATTTTTCACCTCATTATCCTTTTTAAGAAGTTTATTTTCTTTGTCTTTTAATTCTGTTTCATATTTAACATTCAATTCATTAAACTGTTTCTTAACTTCTTCTCCTGATATGCTGTCTTTGTATTGAGAATATAGGATATAATATTCATAGGCTTTCTCATAATTTTTAATTTCTGAATATACACATGACAAACTATTATAACACGATTTAATATAATCCCTATATTCAGTTTTTTTTGCCAACTCTAAAGCTTTATTATAATACTTTAATGCATCTGTGTAATTTTTCTGTATGGCATAAGTTTCCCCAATATTTATATAGCAACAAAGAATTACCTGCATATCATTTATGTTCTCATTTATTTTTAGTGATTTCATAAAATATGATAATGCTTCAGAATATTTTTTTTGACAATGACAAATACTGCCTATAGTAATATAACAATATGATATACCTCTTTTATCATTCATTTCTTCCCTTACCCTTAAGGACTTCGAAAAATAAATAAAGGCTTTATCGTAATTTCCCATATCATAATATACCTGCCCAATATTATAATATGCAGATCCTATCCCCTCTTTATTCTTCAATTCTTTTTTTAGCTTTAAAGATTTAAAACAATATAATAACGCCTTATCATTATTACCCATGACTTGGTATACATTTCCAATATTTTGGTAAGCCACGGTCATACATTCTTTATAATTTTCCTTTTCAGATATTTTTAATGCCCTGATAAAATATAATAAAGCTTTTTTATATTCGGCTTTACTTTCATACAACAAACCAACATGGATATAAACTTTGATAATATCCATTTTATTATTTATTTCCTTTGATATCTCGGCTGATTTTAAAAAATAAGCTATGGATTTTTTAAATTTTCCCTGATAATTATATATATTACCTATGTCATAGTAACAGCGCCGGATATAAGGCTTATTATTTGTTTTCCTGCATAATTGAACAGATTTAAAATAATATACTAATGCTTTATCGAAATTATGTGAGCAAATATTAATACTTCCAAAATTAAAATAACATATAGATATGCCTTTTTCATAATCTAATTTTATAGCCAATTTCAATGCTTTATTAGTATACAATAAAGCTTTTTGTATATCATTGCATGAAATTATTAGACTTAAATCATTTAAAATCTTCACATTATTTGTATCCTCTTTCGCAGTTTTCAACAGTTTCTGCAGGCTGTCGATTTTAGCAGTTTGTGAATGGCCGGAAATGATAACAGCTATGCTTATTACTACTGTTAACAGGATTTTAATGGGTTTCATGGTTTAAAAAGTTTGAAGTTACGAGTTTGGGGTTTAAAATGAACACACAGAAATTTTGAAGTGAAATTACAAAAAATTATTTAAACTGGATTTGGGGAATACCTTTTATCTAAACATATAACTAATCCCTGTATATAACGCAAAATAGTAATTATTACTTTTTGTAGCAGGAGTAATTGTTGTCAGGTAATATTTAAAAGCAGGCTCAATGTTAAAAGCAAGGTTTTCAGATATAAGGTATTCAACACCTACTCCAAGAGTGCTGCTGCAAAGAAGAGAATTCATGTTTTCAGTTTTTCCAACGTTTTTTTTATCATCATCAAGGATAAATGCTTTGTTCCCAACCAGCACATTGGCATTCAGCCCTCCCGAAACATTAAGGCTTATTTTTTTAGAAAGGATCTTATAGCTGACCAGCAATGGTATTTCTAGATATTCAAAATTCTGTACAAGCCTGTAATTGGAGATCATTTCAGCACTTATATCCTGATTTCCATATATACTCATTGAATCAACAGTGAAAGATGACATAGATGTTACCATAACCGAATCACAACTTACATTTCCACTGGAAGTATTAACTGAATAACTGTTGCTATTGTCATTTTCATATTTATAAGCTACAAAATTATCAGTATTCTGGCCTATTTTAGAATAATACAACCCTGACTCAACAGAAAGCCTGTCATTGATCTGGCATTTCAAGTTAACTCCTGTAGAAAAAGATATTAAAGGTTTTTCAGTACTTTCTATTTGTTCGCCGGAAATTCCAACTATATCCTGATTCTGATTCTGATCCTGCCCACCGGTTCTGTATGCATAAATAGGAGAACCCTGCCCCGCTATCTGCCATCTGTGCTTTTTAGATTTATTCTCTTCCTCCTGAACTATAAAGGAATTTTTGATGGAATCAATTTTATATTGGGCTATATAGTTGCTAGGTATCGAATCAGCATGTTTGCTGTTGTCATAAACAACAGGATTTTCTGCAATAGTTTCTTTTATTTCATTACTAACGGAGTCCTGCTTTTTAATATTATCTGCTATAAGCGGCTCATTGTTCTTAACAGGTCCGGTAATTTCCGGTTTCTGAATATTATTGTTTCTCTGAATTACTTTATTACGGGAATCTTTCGAAACAATAACTGTTTTTACATTTCTGCTGTTTTCAGAAGACAATGCTAAAGCAGAATTTTCTCTGTCAGCAACATTGATATTTTTATAATCTGTTTTGCCTGAGTCATTTTTATAAGTGTTTGGTTTATCAGAACCGGCTTGCTTTTTAACTACATTTACTGTGATTGCTTTGCCGTTATGTTTACCTGTATTATTAAGCATGAGATAAACAAAACCCAGCCCTACAGCTATAACAACAGAAGCTGCTATTCTTAAAATAAAGACAGTGTTCTTTCTCCTCTTCTGCCCATCCAGTTTATCCTTGATATCGCCCCATACATAATGAGAGGGAGCAGCTTCGCCATCCCGGATATGGTCTCTGAATAAATTGTCTATGTCAATATTATTTTTCATAATACATGTTTATATTTTTAGACAGAGAGTCAAAATATTTTTTCACTTTTTCCTGAAGTATCTGCCTGGCCCTTGCCAGATTTGACTTTGAAGTACCTTCAGATATATTCAGCTTATCAGCAATTTCCGCATGTGAATAACCCTCAACTGCATAAAGATTAAAGACCATCCTGTATTGCGGCGTCAGTTCCTGTATCATCTTCAGTAATTCCTGTTCCGATATCTGGCTGCTGATATTATTGTCATCATATTTATTTTCATCAATATTGCTTTCATATTCCGAAATATCCTCAACAGTATACAAAAATTTCTTTTTCCTGTGCCTTTCCAGTGCTGTGTTTATCATTATCCTTTTCATCCAGCCTTCGAAAGAACCCTTATTGTCAAACTGCTTTATATTATTAAACACTTTAACAAAGCCTTCCTGCAAAACATCTTCGGCTTCGGTCTGGTCTTTTGAATAATATAAACATGTCCAGTACATCTTTTTTGAATATAATTTATACAACTCTTCCTGAGCTGCACTATTCCACAAAATACACCCTTTTATTATTTCAGATATATCCTTCAAGATGTTTTCTATATTTATAGATGTAATATATTAGAAAAAGGTTGCGTGAATAATAAAAAACTTTTTATCCTTAAACGCAGCTTCTTAATCATCTATGTTAGTTATTGAAATACTGTTAGTTAAAAGATATTGATTTTTAATTTATCTGTGTTTATCTGTGGCAATCTGTGGTAAATTATTTTTTTGCACCACAAGATTAACACAGATTTTCACAGATTATTTGGTTTAATGTTTATTATACTTAAAATTCTGCTCCTTAGTTTATTTTAAAATATAAAGATATAATTTTTCTCAGAGGTTAAAAAATAATCCTGTAAAAAACTATAGGCAGACGCTCCAGCTGGTATACATACCAGATAGTTTGCGTTGCTGCATCATAATACCGGCTTTCGATATTTCTTCTGTTCAGGATGTTATTGATTTCAAGACCGAGTTCCTGCGAGAATTTACTGCTGTTTATCCTGAAATTTATTTTAAGATTTATCTTCAGGAAATCATCAAATTTTCCGGAATAGGCAAGGGAGTCAATATAAACGGTTTTCCCCATGGCTTCTGAAGCGATTAAGTCAATAGGGGTATAATGCTGTCCGCCTATATTTACAGCTGTTATATGTATCCCGAAAATGTTGTTATCCTGCTTTCCGAAGATAAATTCTTTTCCTGCAAGCAGGTTAAAGGCATGCCTGCAGTCATAGCGGGTACTTCGTTCAACGCCCTGGACGTCTTTATAACTGGAATTAAATAATGAAGCCGTTATGAGAAAATAATAATTTTCTGAAAAGAATTTTTCAATGGTTGTTTCTATTCCGTAATTGCTACCCTTGCCATTATTGACATATTTTGTTTCAGTGAAAATATTGTCATCTGTTCCGAAGTTCAAAAGTGACAAAGCTGAATTACTTTCATCTGCCGGAACTTTATCAATATACTGATAATATAATTCAAACTTGGTTCTGAGGTTTTCTGATACTGACCAGTCATAGCCAACAACATAATGCCTGCTCTGAATAAAACTGAGCGATCTGTTCGGCATGGAAATATTACCCATGCTATCCCTGACCTGCGCATAATAAACCTGCAGCGGCAGGTTTAGCCTGTGTATCCCGAATCCAATAGAAACGGAATGTTTCTTTGCAAAAGCCCACCTCACTGCTGCCCGTGGTTCAAAGCTGATGTCATTATTCAAAAAGAAATCCATAAGATGAATCCCCGAAACTGCCGACAGGTTGCCGGTTATATTATACTTCCACTGTATAAAGGACTGAAGCAGGCTTGTATTTTCTTTCAGTTTGCTTACCGTATGTTTTGTTTCTTCAGGGGTGAATGTAAAATAATATGCATCCGTATTTATACCCGAATTCTTAAAACAAGCGCCATATCTGATGATATGATGCTGACTGAATTTTGTGTTTGCTGAAAAATTTATTGCCTGTGTTGTTTCTGTGGTTGAATACCTGTTTGTGATATATTGCCTGTAGCTGCAGTCCATCGAATCATCCTGGAAGAAAGGGTTATTGGCAGATGCCGAATATGTTAATTTAAAATATGTTTTCTTTGAAAGCAGATACGTTAATGATATTCCTGCTATTGCCATCTGTGAACCCGTTGAATATCCCAGCCGGTCATCAGCATTTTTCCACTTTAATGTATCTTCTTCAGGAGTTGACACAGCAGCACTCTTGCCTCCTATGCCGAAAACAGAGATCGTGGATTTTTTAGCAGGGAAATTCAGTTTAAATGAAATATCCTGGAAATTGGGAACAGCATCTATTATTGAAATTCCCATCGCATGCAGTACAGCCAGTGTCGAGTAACGGTAATTTATCAGGTATGACGAATTACCTGATGCTGTAAAAGGGCCTTCGGCGCCCAGTTCGAAACCATTAACACCTGCCTGTGCAACATATTCATGTTTGCTGTTATTCCCGCTTCTCATTTTCAGGTCAAACACTGCCGATGTTGCATTGCCGTATTCAGGGGCAAAAGCACTTGTTATGAAATCGGAATTTGTAAGGAGGTTGTTGTTGATCATGCTTATTGCGCCACCCGAACTACCTGCTATTGCAAAATGGTTGGGATTCGGTATGTCAACACCCTCCATCCGCCATAGCACACCAATCGGCGAGTTGCCACGGACAATAATATCATTTCTTTTATCCGACACTATTGAAACGCCGGCATAATTGGAAGCCATACGCGATGGGTCGCCCCAGCTGCCTGCATACTTCTGTGTTTCCTCAACAGTAAATGAACGGGCACTTATTGTTGACATGTCATTAACCGCCGATTCCTTATTCCTTTTTGCTGTAATGACAACCTCTCTACCCGTAATGACTTTTTCAACAAGTTCAATATTCAGAATAAGTTCTTTTCCTGTTACGATTTCAATATCTTTTGCGAGGTAATCTTCATAGCCCATATACGAAACTTTAACAGTGTGGCGGCCTACAGGGATATTACTAATCTTAAAATTCCCGTTAGTATCGCTCGTCGCCACCTTAAAAGAATTTGAATCCGAAATAACAACATTGGCACCGATTAAAGCTTCCCGTGTGTCTTTATCTGTAACACTGCCTCTGACTGTTGCCATGTATTTCTGCGGAAACACCTCCGGCATATTCAACAAAAGAAGGAATAATGTGAATAATATAAACAATTTGATATTTTCAGGATTTACATTCATTAAAGCAAAAATATGACTCTTTTTTCATTCCTGACTCCTTTTAAAATAATTCGCTTTTTTTCATCTGCAATTCCCATAAATACACTATCTTTGTGTATATTAAAGACAACTGTTATAATAAATAGTATTAAAACTGTTGATTATCATACAACCTTTTTCAGTTTTTTACCCCTTTATTTAGTAACAAACCCCACCCAAACACACCCAACACA
>CAZSJF010000095.1:0-9001 GCA_964606705.1 uncultured Bacteroidales bacterium | reverse complement strand
TGTGTTGGGTGTGTTTGGTGGTGTTTTTGCAGAAAGCAAATCTTACTTTTTTGGTTGTTTTTACTGATTTTGAATAGAATGAAAATCCAGGCACTGTTGCGACTTTAGTTTTCTTTATAAGCTTACAGCTAAAATCATAATCATCAGTGGCATTCATGGTATTCCATAGGTCAGCAACATCTGCCATTATATAATATGCTCCTTTTGGTAAAAACGGTTTAAATCCTGCATCAGAGAGAGTGTTAATAAGAAAATCTCTTGACCTGATATATTTTTTTTGCAGTTCATCATAATAACTATGCGGAAATACCAGTGCTTTTGCTGCGGCATGCTGAAACGGGGTAGGAGCACCGACTGTCAGGAAATCATGTATTTTTCTTATTCTGGCAGTAATTGGTTCAGATGCTATTGCCCATCCCACTCTCCATCCTGTTACTGAATATGTTTTTGAAACAGAATTTATCGTTATTGTCCTGTTCTGCATGCCTTCTAATGAAGCAATTGAAATGTGTTTACATCCGTCATATAATATATGTTCATAAATTTCATCCGTAACAGCATAAACATCCCATTTATGACATAATTTAGCTATAAAAGACAGTTCTTCTTCAGAAAACACTTTACCTGTAGGATTATTAGGAGTATTTATGATAATGGCTTTGGTTTTATTGTTAAAGGCTTTATCAAGCTCATCAAAATCAATATGCCAGTCAGGAGCATGCATTGCAACATAACGCGGTGTTGCACCTGAAAGAATGCCGTCAGGGCCGTAATTTTCATAGAAAGGTTCAAAAATGATTATTTCATCACCCGGATTGATTATTGCTTTAAGTGTGGCGATCATTGCTTCGGTGGCACCGCAGGTTACAGTGATTTCAGAGGCAGGATTGCATTTGATTCTGTTGTATTCCAATGCTTTTTTACTGATGGCTTCCCTTAATTCAGGTTCTCCGAAAGTGACAGGATATTGGTTATAATTATTGTTTATGGCTTCAACGGCTGCTTTCTTTATATCTTCAGGGCTGTCAAAATCAGGAAATCCCTGTGAAAGATTATATCCCCCCATTGAATCACTTATGCGTGTCATTTCACGGATTACCGACTCTGTAAAGGTTTCCGTAATTTTTGATAATTCTTTCATTTATAACACAAATTAGATTATTTGTTTGATAATTCTCAGTTTATGGGAATATCTTTTAAGAGAGACATTAAAAATACCCTGATGATCAATATCATCAATACGAACCTTACCTGAAGAATGGATAATCTTGTTTTCGTTAACAATGATTCCTACATGAACAATTTCATTCTCATCATTATCAAAAAATGCCAGATCACCAGGCTGGGCTTCAAAAATAAAGTTTATAGGTTTCCCTTGCGTTGCCTGCTGCCTTGCATCTCTGAAAAGTTTTATACCAGCCAGCTTGTAAACTATCTGTGTAAAACCGGAGCAATCTATCCCGAAAGGAGTCCTGCCACCCCATAAATAAGGGGAATTCAGATATTTCAGCGCATTTTCAATGGTATGTTTCCTGTTGACATTCTTTTCTATTTTTACAAAGTTGCCTTCAAATCTGTATTCTGTTTCATTTATTCTGAATTTATCATTCTCAAAGCATGGCAATGCAGAACCTATAAAGAGGTTCACTACTTCATCACTTTTCATGTCTATAGCCTTGTTTATAAGCCCGTTTGCAATATAACCAGGCGAGTTGATTATTTTATCAAATGTGTTTTCATCTATTCCCGCATATTGTTTTTTGTCTATCCATCCTTCGTAATCATCATAGTAAAGTTGTATCTTATGCCACTTATCACTCTTTTCGATAATCTCAAACGTTTCCCCGAACAGCACCTGTGTTACCATTTCGCTCCTGTCAGAAGGTTCAAATCTTACAGGTATAACAGTAAGATTGCATATTCCAAATTCCATATCTTTGTATTATATCAACCGGTGCTCCAAAAGTATAAAAATTAATGAAATTTTAAAACAATATTATTGATATATTGTAAATTTGTCCCTGTTAGATGAAAACTATGAGATATTTAATTTTTATGATGATATTATTCATGATTGCTTCATGCAATAATCATGAGGAGAAGAAAAACAAAGCAGCCAATTTAAAGAATTACAAGGAATCTCTCATCAAAGCCAATAAAGAACTTAACAAGACAGAAGAAGATGATATTGAAAATTATATTGCACGGTATAACTGGAATATGCAGAAGACAGGGAGGGGCTTGCGGTATATGATCTATAAGCATGGCAATGGATCCAAACCAAAAGACGAACAATCTGTAAAAATAAATTTCAGTGTTAACCTTATCAACGGATTTGTATGTTATTCTTCGGAAAAAGACGGGCAAAAAGAATTTGAAATAGGAAAAGGGAGTGTTGAAAGCGGACTGGAAGAAGGAATCTTTATGATGAGGGTGGGAGATAAGGCAAAATTTGTAATACCTTCATACCTCGCTTTTGGTTTACTTGGGGACCAGAATAAAATTCCTAAGAGGGCCACTCTTATTTATGATGTGGAATTGCTGGATGTCAGATAATATTATTTTCTCTGTGATAATTTTAAAGCTGTAATCATATAAAAAATTAAGTTTAATGAGGGATCTTACGGTCGGAAAAGAAAGCAGGTTGATTTTACAGTTTGCCATGCCTATGCTGGCAGCAAACTTTTTTCAACAGTCTTATACTTTTATAGACAGGATATTTGTAGGCAACTCACATATGGGAGAAAATGGACTGGCTGTTATTGGTAATTCGTTTCTAATCACATTTTTATTAATAGGTTTTATTATAGGAATATCTATAGGATTTAACATAGTAATTGCACAATATTTTGGTGCTAAAAATATAGAAAAAGTTAAATCTGCAATTAATACGATAAATATATTTATAGTTTTTGCATCAGTTATTGTAACTATTATTGGCTTAACCACAAGTAAAATAATATTCAAACTTATAGGGTTTCCTGCTGAACTTATACCTATGGCTGTATCTTATCTGAATGTGTATTTTATAGGAATTTTTGTTTTTTTTGGATTTAATGGAATTTGTGCAGTTTTAAGAGGATTAGGGGATTCAAAAACACCGCTTTATTTTATTTTTATTTCCACTGTAATAAATATTATTCTTGACTGGTGGTTTATTATTCATCTGAAATTAAATATTGAATGGGTAGCAATAGCTGCTGTAATATCACAAGCTATTGTTTTTATAATGGCAATAATATACCTTAATAAAACCCATAAAATAGTAAAGTATTCTTTTTCTATTTCACGATTTGATAAAGAAATTTTTAAACAAAGTCTGCGAATAGGTTTACCATCAGGACTTCAGCAAACATTTGTAGCTATAGGCATGATAGCACTTATGGCTATTGTAAATCCTTTCGGCAAAGACGTTATTGCAGCTTTTACTATTGCAGGTACAATAGACTCACTTGCATCACTGCCTGCGATGAATTTTGCTGCTGCATTGTCAACTTTTGTAGGACAGAATTTCGGTGCCAACAAGCCTGAACGGGTAAAAAAAGGATTTACAGGAACATTACTTATGACATCCTTAATAACAATTACGGTAACCGTAATTGTTATAATTTTTGGTTCACAACTGATGGACCTTTTTACAGATAACACTAATGTTATTAATATTGGTGTTAATTACTTAATCATTGTAAGTTCATTTTATATTATTTTCACATCAATGTTTATCGTTGGAGGTGTGATGCGAGGCGCCGGTGCAACACTGATACCAATGTTTATAACATTATTTGCCTTGTGGGTTGTGAGAATACCTGCATCTTATCTTTTATCACAAAAAATAGGCATTGATGGCATATGGTGGGGAATTCCTATAGGATGGACCATTGGATTATCTCTTTCCGTTTGGTATTACCTGAAAGGCAACTGGAGATCAAAAGTAATAATAAAACCTGTCGTGTCTCCTGTTTTAAGTGAGTAATAAAGTTTGATATTATGAAAAAAGTATTACTTATTGGCTTTTTGTTTGCAAATGTTTGCCTTTATTCTCAGGTAAATGATACAATTATACTTCCTACCCCTAAGATGTCAGGAGGAATGCCTCTTATGGAAGCACTGAAAAACAGAAAAACAAACAGGGATTTTATATATAAAGAGTTGTCACGGCAGCAGCTTTCGGATTTATTATGGGCAGCTGATGGTGTCAACAGGCCTGAAAACGGAAAAAGAACAGCTCCTTCTGCAGTAAACGTTCAGGAAATAGATGTTTATGTCGCACTGAAAGAAGGCCTTTACCTGTATGACGCAACGAACAATGTTCTGATAAAAATCCTGAACGAAGATGTAAGAGCATTTACAGGATATCAGGATTTTGTTAAAAATGCATCCGTGAATTTAGTCTATGTTGCCGATTATTCTAAAATGAAAGACTTCTCTGATGAGGAAAAAAACTTCTATTCATCAGCAGATGCCGGTTTTATAAGCCAGAATGTGTATCTGTATTGTGCTTCTGAAGGATTAGCAACTGTAGTATTAGGATATATAGACAGGGAAAAGATGAAAAACCTGATGAAACTTAAAGAGTCCCAGAAAATAATACTTTCACAAAGTATCGGATTCCCGAAATAAAATGCTTATTGATAAAAGTTTCTTAATTTTGTCTTTCAGCAAAGACTATAAATGCAGAAAATATTAATAATATCTTATTTTTCCCCTCCCTGTAATCTCACAGCATCTCAAAGGGCATATTCATGGGCAAAGTATCTGCATAAATACGGTTATTTTCCTGTCATTATCACAAGGCGCTGGGATAAGCGAATAAACTGCCTTAAGGATATTTCTGAAAAAACTTCTCCCGAAATACTTAAAGAAAAACGCCCGGATTGTGAAATTCATTACCTGCCATATAAATCAAATCTGAGGGATAGGATATATGTCAGATATGGAGATAAGAAATATACCTTTTTCAGGAAAATCCTTTCTTTTATTGAACTGACATTTCAGAATATCTGCAATAATATTATTCCATATAGTAACATATATAGCTATACTTTAAATTATATTAACGAAAATCCTGATATTAAGAAGATTATAATCACTGGGAATCCCTTCATCTTATTCAAATTCGGATACCTTTTAAATAAGAAATTAGGTACAAAATGGATTGCTGATTACAGAGATGCATGGACAACAAGTGAAATAAACATTTCAAACAAGGGATTATTACATAAATTCCTGACAAGGATAGAAAGATACTTTGAAAAAAGATGGGTTGGCACTGCCTCTTATATAACTTCATCATCTCAACCGCTGGCTGATGGTATTTCAGAATATACCGGCGTAAGTGGATATGCTCTTTATAACGGCTATGAACCTGCTGATTTTGAAAATATCAGAAATATTAAGCCCTATGATGATTTTACAATATCATATATAGGTACTTTGTATCCCGGTCAACAGATAGAGATATTCTGCGAAGCATTTAAAAAGCTTATAAATACTGTAAATAACCCTAAAATAAAATTATTGTTTCCCGGACTGGCATTTTATAAAGACCAGGCTGACAGAATAATTGATTTACTCAAAGGATATGAAGAATATTATGAAATAACCGAAAGGACTGACAGAAACAAAATACTTGAATCAGAAGTTAAATCTCATCTGTTTCTCCATGTAGCATGGAAAGGCTATAAAGGTGTTGTTGCAAGCAAAATATATGAGTATATTGCAAGCGGAAGTTATATTTTAGTAACACCTTCAGATAACGGCGTTATAGAAGAAATTGTCAGAAGCTCTGAATGTGGGACAATAACAAATAATGCTGATGATACTTATAATTTCCTTTTGTCTTTATATGAAAAATATCTGAAAGGAATAAAAATAACAAATGATGTTGAAAAAGATTGTGTAAAGCAGTTTTCAAGAGAAGAACAGGTAAAAAAACTGAGCAATATATTGTCAGAAATATGAAAAACATAATTTTACTTATAACAGGGCTAACATTTTTAACATTAAAAAATGATGCGCAGACAGTAAAAGACATTGACGGCAATTTTTACAACACCATAACCATAGGTAATCAGGTTTGGATGAAAGAAAACCTGAAAGTAACAAAATTTAAAAATGGCAAAACTATATCATTCGTTACTGATAATACAGAATGGAACAATCTTACAACACCTGCTTATTGCTGGTATAACAATGATACAGTAAAAAATAAAGACACTTATGGCGCTTTGTACAATTGGTATGCCGTAACCACAGAAAAACTATGCCCTAAAGGGTGGCATGTGCCTACTGATGCCGAATGGACAATACTGACAGATTATCTTGGAGGATATACTGTTGTGGGTGGCAAATTAAAAGAAGCAAAAGCAACACACTGGGGTAATCCAAACACAGGAGCAACCGACAGCAGTGGTTTTACCGCTTTGCCCGGCGGGCGCAGGGGCTATCTCGATGGCTCGTTTGGCTATCTTTGCTACCACGGCTATTTTTGGTCGGCTACAGAAACCGGTAGCCCTGATGCATGGTACCGGGTATTGTTCTACGATGACACCTATGTGGGCAGGTATTACGACCATAAAACACACGGCTTTTCGGTTCGTTGCCTGAAGGATTAAAATTATTTATTTAATTCACAAAATTAATAGTAATGAGAAAAGTATTAACATGCGTCGGGACAAGGCCTAACTTCATAAAGATAACCCAACTGGAACGCTGTTTTAAAAAATATTCGGATATTGAATATAAGCTACTGCACACAGGCCAGCATTTTGATGAAAACATGAGCAAAATATTCTTTGATGAATTAAAAATCAAAAAACCTGATATATTTTTAAACGCAAAAGGGGAAACTTCTTCTGAAATGATATCTTCAATAATAACGAAAATGGAAGAATTTCTGACAACTTACAGACCAGATATAGTAATGGTTCCGGGAGATGTCAACTCATCCTATGCATGTGCTTATGCGGCAAATAAGCTAAACATTCCGGTAGCTCATATTGAAAGCGGATTAAGAAGTTTCGACAATACTATGCCTGAAGAATTAAACAGGATAAAGATTGATGATATAGCAGAACTTTTATTTGTTACAGAACCCAGCGGAATTGCCAACCTGCATAATGAAGGAAAAGTTAAAAACAAAATCCATTTTGTAGGAAACACAATGATAGATACTTTGATTGCTTACCGGCAAAATATAGAAAAGTCTGACATATTAAATAAAATAAACAGACATAATAAACCTTTAGCTGCAATTACTTTTCACAGGCCTGCTAATGTTGATAATCCTGCTAATCTGGAAAAGATTACAGATTTACTTATACAACTGTCAGGCATATATACTATTGTGTATCCTATTCATCCCAGGACAAGAAAAAATCTTAATAAATTTAATCTGGAAGATAAAATAAGCGGAAATGAAAATATTATTCTGCTTGAACCTTTAGGATATCTGGATTTTATGAAGCTTGTTAAGGAAAGTGCAGTAATTATTACAGATTCAGGTGGAATTCAGGAGGAAACAACATTTATTGGGATACCCTGCATCACTGTAAGACCCAATACAGAAAGACCTGTTACCATTACAGAAGGGACAAATACATTGATTGACCTTGAGATAAAATTGATAATGAATGAGGTTGATAAAATTGCAAAAGGGAAATATAAAACAGGAAAAATACCTGAATTGTGGGATGGGAAATCATCAGAGCGTATTGTTGATATAATTTCGGAATACTTCAAACAAAAGTAAGATGTGCGGAATAGTCGGATATTATTCAGAAAATAATAAATTTTCAAAGTCAGAATTAACTGAATCTACAAGGGCATTAATTAACAGGGGTCCCGATGCCGAAGGTTATTTCTATGATGATGTTACAGGTCTCGGGCATAGAAGGCTGAGCGTTATAGATCTTTCCGAATCGGCCAATCAGCCGATGTATTCCCCTTGCGGCAGATATGTAATTGTTTACAACGGAGAAGTGTATAATTTCCGGGAAATTGCTAAAATGTTAGCCGTTAAACTTAGGACTAGTTCCGATACCGAAGTTATATTACAGTCTTTTATAAAATGGGGCACACAATTTGTCTCTATGCTCAACGGTATGTTTGCAATTGTGATTTATGACAAACAGGAAAGAAAGTTACATTTGTTCAGAGATAGAATAGGGATTAAACCGCTGTATTACTACTGGGACGGGGATAATTTTGCTTTTGCATCCGAATTAAAAGCCCTTATGAAATTTCATTTTATCAATATTAACAAAAGAATAAATGATAAAGCGATAAATCAGTTCCTTTACTTAGGCTACATCCCTGAACCTGATACAATATATCGTGATATTTACAAATTTCCTTCGGGCAGTTATGCATTATTTTATAATAATAATTTAAAAATAACCCCATACTGGAATATAAAGGAGAAGATCAGAAACAATACTATTGATAATTACAAGGAAGCAAAGCAGAAATTAAATGAACTTATTAACGATTCTGTCAGGTACAGGCTGATAAGTGATGTACCTTACGGTACTTTTCTAAGCGGAGGGACAGATTCAAGCCTTGTTACTGCTGTTGCACAAAAATTAACAAATAACAAGCTTAAGACATTTTCAATAGGATTTAAAGAATCGAAATACAATGAATCAGGATACGCAAAGGCAGTTGCAGAATACCTGGGAACCGAGCACCATGAATTCATTGTGTCATATAAAGATGCTATTGAATTAGTAGATGAGATCACTGACACCTATGATGAGCCTTATGCTGACTCTTCTGCCATACCAACTATGCTGGTGTCAAAACTTGCGAAAAAGTATGTTACAATGACTTTGTCAGGTGACGGGGGAGATGAGCTGTTTTATGGATACGGAGCTAATCTGTGGGCTAAAAGGCTTTCAAATCCTTTCATAAAACAATTCAGAAAACCTTTAAAATCAATTTTATCATGTTTTCTGAATTGTTTTATAAAAGGATTTGAAAGCCTTTTAGCCCACAGATAAGC
>CAZSJF010000094.1:0-9074 GCA_964606705.1 uncultured Bacteroidales bacterium | reverse complement strand
TGTGTTGGGTGTGTTTGGGTTTGGTTTGGTAAATTTTCATTCCACTGGCACCATTGGAATCCCAGTGGAATGAAAATTTACCATACCAATCCTGTTCAATTGTATCTGTACAGGATGAAGTCCCACCAGTTAAAGTTCCCATTATTTTCCCGTTGCTGTTAAATATTGGTGAACCCGAAGAACCCGCTTCCGTAACACCATATCCGTTCGTTGTAGCCGCCCACATAACTTCCCAGTGAGTTGCAGGAGGTGTGCCAAAATAAACAGAGGCAAGAATAGTATTATATGTTGAAATCTTTTTAATATCTCCCTGAGGATGATGTATGCTTACACCGCTTGAACTTGTAGAATTAGACCTGCTCCATCCGTTAAAATAGGGATTATAAGAACCGGGGACATCATCATTCAACTGTACCAGGCAAAAGTCAGAACCTGCCGCATCTGCACCACTTCTGGCTTTCAGTACAGCTCCTGTTAATGTCTGGGTTTCCGGGCCAGTACTCCCAAAACAACCTGAGAATTCATAGTTAAAATAAAATATCCACTGTTCTATATCTGAAGAAGATGCTCCGTCAGAACAATGCTCTGCTGTGAGAAAATAAGGGGTACAGTCATTATCAGTATTATTAACCAGTGACCCTGAACAATATGCATAAGTATCCCCTATTTTTACCAGCATCCTGGCTACACCTCTCTTCTGATCCTGCCAGCTATCGCCTTCAGAACAATTGACATTTACTTCACAAGTACCAGATGATTTATTTACCAAATCAACACTCCTGTATATATATGCAATTTCGGAAATATTTATTATTGCTTTGCCAGACACATCACTAGGTTCATAGTATTCTATTATTAGAGCGTCCCCATATATCAATTCTGTCGCAAACAGTCTGCTTTCGTGATTATTCACCTCTGTGAAAGCTCCCAGAACCTGTGTTTTGTCCTCATTATACAGGAATAGTTTAGCTTTCGGCGGCAACCAGAAATTATCGTAATATACGCCTAAAGCAAGAGCATCCTCTGATTTGACTTTCAACCTCCATATTCTGTCACCGTTTAAAAGTTCTTCCCATGTCCCTGAATTTTCAGGATTTATATTAACTGCTATAGATTCCCCCACTTTATACACAGAACCTTTTTCGGTTTTTTCATTTATTAAAGATGAAATATTGTCGGGTTTCGGCAACTCAATAGTTTCATATGAAGAGGATATAAACTTATCATTAAAACTGGGAGGTATTCCCTTCTGGCTTATCTGGGCATTGATAACTATCGAATAAAATATCAGGCATAAAACAATATATTTAACACTTGATTTAATCTTATGTGTTTTTATGCACTTCATAAATAAAATCCGATAAATCTCAATAAAGTCAAGTGAAGAATTAAAAGTGTATTTATTTTAATATTTTTTTAATTACAAATATATTATTAAATTTGCAAAAAGCTAAAAAACCAGTTTGTTTTTAACAAATCCATAATTATAATCATCAAATTATCAATAAATTCACAAACTATGAAAATCAGAAATATCATTCTTGTATTTATTTTATTTATTTATGTATTACCCGTTTTCTCTCAGACATATGTAAAGTCTGACAAAATTGAAGTTATAAACGGAAAGAGTTATTATATCCATACTGTCGGGACAAAACAAACTTTGTTTTCAATTGCAAAACTTTATTCCGCCAGTGTTCAGGAGGTTGTTGCAGAAAATAAAATAGTGAATAATTCTATAAGTGTCGGACAGAAACTTAGAATACCAGCTAAAGATGTTAATCCGGAAACTGTTTCAACAAATACTACTACAACTTCAACATTAAATAATAATACAAATACATCTGAAAATATTACAAATACCAATACTAATGTTAATACGAATACGAATTCAAACTCAAACACTAACACTAATGCCAATACTTATACTAATACTGATGTAAGCACGAATAATAACGTTACAACAACCACTACTAATAACAAAAATAAAACAGAAAGCGTAATAATAGTTCCTACCACTGTTGACGAATCAGAACTCAATAAAGCAAATGCCAAGGAACAGGAATTTAACCAGAAAAACCGTACTGTTTCCAAGACCATATCTGCTGAAGAACAAAAGAGGATGACAGAAGAAGCAATAGCTTCTGCCGGGAAAGGCGCCTCCGCAGAAAAGCTCTACAATAAAGGCGTGGACTATTTCAATCAGGGACAATTGAATGAGGCTATAGCATTATTTGACCAGGCTATCGTGGCCAAGCCTCTCTTTGAAAAAGCATATTTCAACAGAGGTGCTGCAAAATACCAGAAGGGGGACTATCAGGGTGCTATCAGCGATTACGAAAAAGCCATTAACTTACAGCCTTCGGAAAAATCATACCTTGGCAGAGGGATTGTAAAGTTTGACATGGGTGACATGCAGGGAGCTCTTTCTGACATAAATCAATCTATCGAAACCAATCCCAAATATGCACAGGCCTATTACAGAAGAGGAGCTGTTAACTTCCAGATGGAAAAATATGAAGATGCTATCAGCGACTATACCCAGGCTATCAGTATTGACCCACAATATGCCGATGCGTACAATGACAGAGGCAGTACCAAAAGAAAACTACAGGATTATGAAGGAGCAATGAAAGATTACCAGAAAGCTCTGGATATCAATTCCTCCTTAGCCTACCTGTATAACAATAATATAGGCAGCATGAAAAAGGAACAGGAAAAATATGAAGAGGCCCTCAAATACTATGACCTGGCTATTAAATTCAAATCCGATTATTATATTTCATACAACAACAGGGGAAGCGTCAGAATGGAACTAAAAGATTACCAAGGCGCAATTTCGGACTTTAATAATGCAATACGTTTAAATCCTAACTATGCCTTTGCATATAACAACAGGGGTAATGCAAAACAAAAAATCAAGGATTATGAGGGCGCTATTACAGATTATACTAAAGCCATAAATATAGATCCTGATTACGGTTATGCATATTTAAACAGAGGCATAGCTAAAGAAATGATGAGGCTTGACAAAGATGCCTGTCAGGACTGGGAAAAAGCCGGATCACTCGGAGTCAACACGGCACAGAAATATGTAAAATTATTATGTAAATAATTTATAATAACACAATTATGAAAAGTAAAATGGTTTTAATTTATCAGTGTTTGATATTTTCATTTACATTCTTTTTTCTGAATGTAAATGCCCAGAACACAGAATTCACAAAAGCTAATTTCTCCGACAGAAAAACAGAGTTGAAGGAGGTCATGAAGTGGATAAAACAAGGTGATGTATATTATAAGGCCGGAGAAGGCATGTACCGTAAAGCGCTCGAATTATACTTAAAAGCCAATAACTTCAACCCTAACAATGCAGAACTTAATTACAAAATCGGGAAATGTTATCTTAATTCCAATCAAAAAACAGAATCAGTACAGTATCTGGAAAAAGCTATTGAATTAGACCCAAAGGTCAGCCCGGATGTCAATTATCTACTTGCACAGGGATATCATCTGCAATCAGAATTTACAAAGGCTATAGACAAGTTCAAGGAATATAAAAAATCCCTGTCTCCTGTTAATTTGGGCAAGGAAGGAAAAGAAATAGATAAAAAAATACAGGAATGCGAACTGGGAAAAGAACTTACCAATAAGCCATCAAGGGTTTTCATTGATAATATCGGAGATGTCATCAATTCCTCAAATCCTGATTATAACCCTATTGTCAATGCCGATGAATCGGTAATGATGTTTATCTCACGACGTGATAATACAACAGGAGGAGGCACTGATCCTTTAGATTTTGTTTACTATGAAGATATTTATATTTCAAACAATGATAACGGTACATGGGGTACACCTGAAAATCCGGGAAAACCCTTAAATAGTGATTTTAATGACGCTGTTGTAGGGATATCTCCTGACGGGCAAACTCTTTTGATTTTTAAAGGTACAAACGGAGGTGACATATATGAATGTAAGCTGAAAGGGGACAAATGGTCAAATCCTAAAAGTCTGAATAATAATATCAACACCAGTTATCATGAGTCATCTGCTTCATTTTCTTATGACGGAAGAACTATATATTTTGTAAGCGACAGGCCGGGAGGCTTTGGCGGACGGGATATTTATGTTTCAAAAATAAATGCAGCAGGAGAATGGGATGTTGCGAAAAACCTGGGAGCAACAATTAATACTCCCTATGATGAAGAAGGTGTTTTTATGCATCCTGATGGCAAAACCTTATACTTCAGTTCAAAAGGGCAAAAAACAATGGGAGGATATGATATTTTTAAAACCGTTAATATAAACGGACAATGGTCAACTCCTGAAAATTTAGGATATCCTATCAATACCCCTGATGATGACGTGTTCTTTTCAATATCTGCAAACGGGATACATGGCTACTATTCTTCAGCAAAGACAGGAGGTCTAGGAGGATTTGATATATATACCATAACTTTTCTGGGTGCAGAAAAGCCTCTTATCTGCAGTACCGAAGACAATCTGCTGGTGTGCCTTTCAAAAGCAGTCAGGGAGCCAATATTCGAAAAGAAGGTTGAAATACAAACTAATTTTGTCACATTGTTAAAGGGCAGAATTTTAGATGAAAAAACCAATGAGCCTCTTGGCGCAGTGATTGAAATTACAGATAATGCCAAAAATGAAATTGTGTCAAGTTTTGAATCCAACAGCGTAACCGGTAAATATCTTGTTTCACTGCCTTCCGGCTTTAACTACGGGATAGCCGTTAAATCTGACGGATATTTGTTTTACTCGGAAAACCTCGATATTCCTGCTGCTTCCGAATACAAAGAGATTGAAAAAGATATTAAAATGAAAAAGATCGAAGTCGGAAATAAAGTTGTGTTAAAGAACATTTTCTTCGATTTCGGTAAAGCAACACTGAGGTCAGAGTCTATAGGAGAACTCAACAGGCTTGCCAAACTGATGAAAGATATGCCCACATTAAAAATTGAAGTTTCAGGGCATACTGATAATATCGGCACACATGATGCCAATCAGACACTTTCGGAAAAAAGAGCACTGGCAGTATATGACTATTTAGTACAGCAGAGCGGCATTGAAAGAGACAGAATGACATATGTAGGATATGCTTACGACCAGCCAATAGCCACTAATGCAACTGAAGAAGGCAGGCAGCTAAACAGAAGGACAGAATTTAAGGTAACTGGTAAATAATTATCTGAATTCAGACCTCAAACGGAATCACAATTTATTCCCGTAAGCCAGATCTCCTGCATCGCCCAATCCGGGGACAATGTATGAATGCGATGTAAGTTTTTCATCAACAACACCTAACCATAAGGTTACATTTTTATCTGATATATTTCTTTTTGTATATTCAACTGCATACTTGCTTGCAATTACAGACACTATATGAGTATGAGCCGGCTCTCCCCGTTCACGAAGTTTTTTATAGGTTAATACCATGGAACTTCCGGTAGCCAGCATGACATCCGTTAATATGAGGATTTTATTCTTAATGCCGGGGCTGGAAACATATTCAGCCTGTATAGTAAAATTTCCGCCTTTGTCATATTTCCTGTAAGCTGAGATAAAAGCATTTTCAGCTTTGTCAAAATAATTCAGAAAACCCTGGTGAAAAGGAAGTCCTGCCCGCAGAATGGTTGCAACAACTATTTTGTCATTTAGCATCGGAACTTCAGCAACTCCAAGAGGTGTTGTTATTTTTTTTATTCTGTAATTTATCTTTTTACTTATTTCATAAGCAAAAATTTCACCCATGCGCTCAAGGTTCTTTCTGAACCGCATGCTGTCTTTCTGTACTTTTGCATCACGTATTTCGCCAATAAATTCATTAAAAACAGAATTTTCTTTTCCCAGTATAACAGTTTTCATAAATGATTTTTTATCAGGCAATTTTTAAGATTCTTTTCAGGAACTTAACAAACATAACCCCTTTGCCTGTTAAAAAGGGTAGTCCATTTTTTCTGATATGGGGATAAAAACATTCTTCCGCCCCAAAACTATTGTAAAATTTTGCCAGATTTTCATCATTAGAGCCTTCAAAGTCCAGAACAAGATTTTTTCCGCAATGTTCTTTTATAAAAATGTCAATGAGCAAAGGCATTGCCCCGCATTCCCTAGCCTTACTGTCAGTGCCTGAAAATAAAAAGACCATTTTATTAAAACTGCGTATAAAAAAAGCTCCTGCACACAATTCATTTTCAGTAGTATAAGCACCCCATATTTCAGCCATTCCATTGTTTAAACATTTTTCAAGTAAGCGCCTTAAAGCAGAATAAGCATTATCATTCAACCTGTAAATCCTTTTCCCTTTATTATTTTTAAAAATCCCAATGATACCATCAGGGTCAGCAGTTTTTGCAATATGTATTCCTGATTCCTCAGCTTTTTTTATATTACGTTTTACATTTGAAGAGTAATTCTTAAAGATATTTTCGTATGAACTTATAAGGCTCAGTTCACAATTTCTGTTTTGTATTATATTAAACCCTTTGATATCATTTATCTGATTGGATTTATTAAGATTTATCTCAATAAATTTATATTTTTCAGGAACAGAGAGCAGGAATGTTTTTACTGTTTCTTCAGACAGCACATTTTTCGAAAAAATGCCGAGTTGTTGTGAAAACAAAGGCTGAAACAGATAACTAATGTTGTATTTTTTACGGCCTGTCAGAGGAAAAACACTTTGATAGCCGTCTTCAACCAGTGCCTCCCACCCTTCACATACTATGTCAAGATACCATGAATAAGCATAGATATTCCCGTTAAATGAACCGGTTATGCATTCATCCCATTTTTTTTTGTCTATTTCATGGTGCCTAAGATAGTTTATCATCAGATAATAAATATGCAGTGGTTTACAAAATTAAATAAAAAAAGCCTCGCCCGGAAATTCCGGAGAGGCTTTTTAAATAAAAACATTAATAAATTACTTTGCAGCTTGTGTAGTTGTTTCCGGTGTTGTTGTTGCTGCTGTGTCAGCTGTAACAGGTGCCTGAGTAGTATCTACTGCTTCAACTGCTGTTGTATCAGCTTCTTCAGTTTCTTTTGTCTGACCACACTGGCTTAAGCATACTACTAAGCCTACTGCTAAAAATAAATAAAGTACTTTTTTCATTTTGATTGGTTTTTAATTTAACATTAAATTAATTTATACCGTTAGTATACTAAAAACTAAAAAGGTAACCCATGATTTTGAAATATTTTTCATTTATCGTTTTTTAATCCTTATAAACCTTTCCGTATCCGCAAATCCGCCCTGTTTTAGAAAATTTTTCAATTCACCTTTTGTGGGTTTTAGTTTATACCCGCATATTTCATCAGAGCTATCGCATTTGATCTCCTCAACATTTGTAATATCCTTCAGATTTTTAATATCTTCATCAATGGAAATTGTCTTTAACTCTAATTCTTTGTTTTCATTTATCCCCATGATTTTGACTTCCCACATATCACCATGTCTTATATTTAAAAACTGATACCCTTTAAAATACTTCAGCACGTTGTCCTCAGAAATTTTAAATATCGTGTCGGACCATGGTAAATATGCAATAATTGTATCATTTATGATATTATAATCCACCCCTTCTTCAGCCCCAAAACAATAAAGTTTATTATTCACAATTTTGAATTCCCTGCTTGTATCTAATTCTCCCTTTGACATCCTGACTTTCCATTTTGATTCCATTATAACCATATTCTTATCAACTCTTAATATAGAAGCGTTGTCTGAAAGGCATAAGAACGTCCCCAGAAATTTCCCTTTAAACCCATCCTGAACCGGCAATCCGTCAGGTTGCGGGATTGTAAAAATAGCATTCTTTTCAGGAACACATGAGCTTACAACAAATATCACCATTATTATGTATAAATTATTTTTTGCACATCTCATTAATGGCTGCCAACCGGCATTTTTTCCTTTTTTTAAACTTACTTTTTTCATAAATTTTATTATTTGCCTGATTAATTCACAAATTTTTAATTTTGGGCTAAAGCCCCATAATTATGAGTGTTTTTAATTACCCCGACCTTTGGTAGCTGAGCGGAGTCGAAGCTAAGGTCGGGGTAACGCATACTCCCTAAATAAGGACTTTAGTCCAACTTACGAATTAATTAGGTTTGGTTTATTATTTCTTTATTCTGAATATATGCCTGAATTTTACAATGACATAAACAACAATAAAAAGCAGGAATAATCCCCATAGTTTTGCAGCAATTACTAAAATATATTCTAAAATATTCCAGCCTGTTTTTAATGACTCAAGAAGTTTTGTGCCAAAACCCGGTTTATATGCATCTGTGTTTTTGTAATTGGATATCACCCACCTTTTGGCTTCCTGCCTCTGATATATTGATATGTCAATTGTGCTGAAATTTATCTGGTCATAAAGCGACATGTTCGATATTTTAGCATTGTCAGCCTGTTCCTGCTTGTCCAGTAAATTATCTTCCGCATGAGTGGTTTCATTCAGTTTTCTTCCCTTGCTGTCAATTGCATCCTCCACCCTGCCTGTGTATTTCTGAATCCTTTTCTGTGCAAGTTTATTTGAGAGAAGCATAAGCTTAACATCTTCCGCTTTAATCACCCTGTAATCAAGATAATCTATAAGTGTTGCTATTTTTCTCAGGGTGCTGTCAAGTTTTGTATTAGGCACTCTGAGGGTCATTGTGTTCACAACAGTAAAAAATTTGGTCTCAAGTGAGGAATCAGCACTTACAGCAGTTATCGTTTCATTATCAATATTGCTTGCCAGGTTTGTATATGTAACAAATCCTCCGGATTCAGCAACAATATCCTCTATCCGGTAAGTCGCTTTAAAAACATTTTTTACCCTGAATTTCATTTCAGCCGTTCTGATAAATACATGGTTTGTGTCCTTTCCTGTTTCAACAGCAGATGAAGAAGAGATAAACCCGTTTTCAGGATTTGATGAAGCTGAATCCTGTTTTGATACCTCCTGTAATGAAATTGTCATATCTTTTTCTTTTTTTGATTGGCTGCAGGCAAAAACCAAAACCAAACACACCCAACACACCAAACACACCCAACACACCAAACA
>CAZSJF010000093.1:4027-9077 GCA_964606705.1 uncultured Bacteroidales bacterium | reverse complement strand
TATTCCGTAACCAATGTAATTGTCAGGATTATCATATTGGCTGCAGCTTTTGAGTATTGATTCGATCACCTGCATATTGGTAATATTGATGTTAGATTGCCACAGGCATGCTGTCATGCCTGTAATGACGGGTGCAGCGAAAGAAGTTCCGCTCCCTTTTGTTATCTGTCCGTTGGAATACACAAAGTATGTCAGCAGCCCCTGTGCGGCTACATCAGGCTTTGTTCTTCCGTCATAAGAAGGGCCTGTTGAACTGAAAACTGCATAATTTCCTATGGAATCTACTGCCCCTACAGCAAGGATGCTGTCTGCATCGGCAGGTGCAATAATGTATTTCCATGGTTTATTGCCTGAATTCCCTGCACTGTTCACAACGATAATGCCTTTGCTCGCTGCAATGTCAGCCCCTATGGTTACCGCACAAGTATTGCCGTTCAAATCCGCATAAGTGTGATTCTGTGATATGTTGTCAAATTGTGAATAGCCGAGTGAAGAGTTGATGATATCGGCGCCAACGCTGTCGGCAAATTCAGCTGCGGAGACCCAGTTATACTCTTCTATGATATTTTCGGATGCAGGGTCTTCACTGCGCAGAAGCCAGTAATAAGCTTTTGGTGCAGTGCCGGTAAATTCACCCGGTATATTGCCTGCCATTATGGACAACACATACATGCCATGTGTGCCGCTGCAAAAAACATTGTTGCTGTCAGTAAAAACAAAATCCCTTGTACCCAGTATCTGATTGTTATTCCACAGGCTGTCAAAAGCAGACAGTTTATCGGCATAAGTGAAACCATTATCCAGTATGGCTATTGTCATCCCGTCACCCATGTATCCGAGGCTGTGCAGGTAACATCCTCCCACCATGTTGATCTGATTAAAGGAATATCCGTAATCCGGATCCGGATAATCTGTCAAAACACTGTTGGAAGTGTATATGTTTCCGTTGTCATTTTTTAAAAAGTATTCCTGCGGAGATAATTCCCCGTTAAGTTTTTTCGCACTGGAATTTTTGAGCGGAATTTTATAAAACTTCACCTTTTTCCCTGATTTGACAAATGAAAGGGCCAGAATATCTGATAATACTGATGAGTCAGGAACAGAGATAGTAACTGCGTTAAACCATTTTGATTTATTAATAATTTTGGCGCCAAGGCTTTTTATGCTGTCGATATAAGCAGGATTGACAGGCAGGTCATTTTCAGCAATGCTTATTCCCTGTTTTGCTCTCCGTTGAATAGCTTTGTCAGACAGGTATTCTGCAGGGTTGCCAATAGAGTAGGGGGAATTGTTTTTATCTGTGAACTGTATCCAGTATCTTGAAGTGTCGCTTTGGGAAAAAACGGCAATATTCAGAAAAAACAGAATAGCAAACAAAAAGCACCGTATCATTATATATTAATTTCCGTAAGAATTTATTGTGTATGAATATTCAATACCTAATTTTTTTATGCTGTCACCATAATTTTTTTTATATTTATAATCAATAACTTTTTTATAAATCAATCCCACATGTTTGGCATATACTTCGACTTTGTAATATTTTTTTAAAATATCTTCATAATACTCCTTTTGGATAACGGTGACAGTTGAGTCAAATATCATATTGTTGATAGTATATGGCATATCAACATTTAAATACCTATATGTGTCCTGACCATTATTATTATATGTATCACCAATGTTAGGCGAATCCCCGATATTGTATGCATCTCCGTTCCATGTCTTGTACTCACGAATTGGAAATACAAGCTTGATATATCTTGCGTTTTCTTCAACTTTTTCTGCAGTGGAAGTACTTAAATTAGCATACCACACGTCCTTTATTGTCCAGTTAAGCGTGTCATTGTACCTGAAGTATCTTTCTATTCTTTTGGCATTTCTGCCCGAGTTGTCAATAAAGTCTGATTCAAAATACTCTTTTATCTGATAGCTGAGACTATCATGATACCCTATTTTAAAGTCATAAGCTACAGAATCAACATTATAGCTTATCCAGTGGCCTATATTCACAGGAAAATAATCATATCCAATATCTGTAGCTAATGCATGTTCTTTCTTACATGAGAAAATTCCCGTCACTATGCAAATACATACAAATAATAATATTTTATTAAATGGGTTACTCATAACTTCAAATCAGGATACTTAAAAACCACATCATTTCTTAATATATTAGTCCCCGTAAGAATTTATTATATATGTATATTCAACACCTTTCTTGTCACCGATAAGTCCTTTGTTTTCATAATCAATAACTTTTTTATAAATCAATCCCACATGCCTGGCATATACTTCAACTTTATAATATTTTTTTATTAAATCTTCATAATACTCTTCCTGGATAACGGTAACAGTAGAGTCAAATGTCATATTATTGACAGTATAGGGCATATCAACATCTGCATATTTATACGTTGTATCTTCGTTGTAAATATTATACGCATCGCCGTTCCATGTTTTGTCTTCACGGACAGGGAAAGCCAGTTTGATATACCTTATATTTTCCTCGACTTTTTCGGCAGTAGAAGCAGTCAGGTTTGCATACCATACATCCTTTATTGTCCAGTTAAGGGTATCATTATACCTGAAATACCTTTCTATCCTTTTGGCATTTCTCCCGGAATTATCAACAAAGTCTGATTCAAAGTATTCTTTTATCTGATAGTTGGAACTATCGTGAATCCCTGCCAGGGCGTCATCAACTACAGAATCAACATTATAACTCACCCAGTGCCCTGTGTTTACAGGAAAATAATCATATCCCATATCAGGAGATAAAACAGAATCTTTTTTGCAGGAAAAGATTATCAGCATCAGACATGTGACGGTTAAGAATAATATTTTATTAAATGGTTTACGCATACCTTCAAATCAAGATACTAAATTAAGAAATTTATTAATAATATACGAAAAAATGCTAAGTTTGTATTGAATTTTTATGCGAATGAACTATAACTGCTCGGAAATAGAAAAACTTAATAATAAATTTAAAAATTCCCTTCCCGGAGAAATACTTTCTTTTTTTGCAGATAAGCATAAAGGCAGAATAGCCTTTGCTTCAAGCCTGGGTGCTGAAGACCAGGTTTTGACGCAGTTGATTGCTTCAACAGGCTGTAAGGTTAAAATTTTTACACTTGATACAGGCAGGCTGTTCCAGGAAAGCTATGATTTGATTCAAAGAACCAATCTGAAATACAATATATCCATTGGAATATGTTTTCCAGATTACAATGAAGTTGAAGAAATGGTTAATGAAAACGGCATAAATCTGTTCTATGACAGTGTTGAGAACAGGAAAAAATGTTGTTTTGTCAGAAAAGCCCAGCCTCTGAAAAGAATCCTTAAAGGCGTGGATGTATGGATATGCGGGCTTAGAAATGAACAGTCGGAAACAAGAAAAAATAACAATACTGTTGAATGGGATGAAAGTAACGGCCTGCTAAGGGTAAATCCTTTGATTGCATGGACTGAAAAGCAGTTGTGGGATTATATAAAGAAAAATAGTATTCCTTATAACCCTTTGCATGATAGGGGTTATCCGAGTATAGGCTGCCAGCCGTGCACCAGGTCTGTTGAATCCGGAGATGATATAAGAGCAGGCAGGTGGTGGTGGGAAAATATGAGTAATAAAGAATGTGGGATCATTAAAAATATCACTTAAATGAAGAAATATTTAATTTTTTTGTTTTTAATTACCGGCATTGCATACTCTGAAATGTCTTTCTGTCAAAGCAATGAAGTTAAAGTAAAAGACGGGCTGGTTGCATATTATCCGTTGAACGGCAATGCTGATGATAAAAGCGGAAACGGCAATAACTGCATAATTTACGGGGCAACTCATACAACCGATAGATTCGGAAATCTTAACGGTGCCTATTTCTTTGACGGGAATGACGATTATATGAAAGCCGGCGGCAGCCGGTTGCTTGAAAGTTCAGAAAACCATACTATCTCTGTGTGGATTAAATCAAAGAAGAACAAACCTTTTCAGAATACATCCGAAGAGATAGCCGGATATGCCGGAGATGATGGCTATTATGGATTTAAGCTGTCAATACAGAACAACGGGAAAATAGGGTTTTATGAAGCTGATGATTTAAATATGAAACAGCTTTTAAGCGATCATCCATACTGGGGTGATGATTTATGGCATCATGTTGTGGGTGTCCTTAATAACGGAGTAATGAACTTATACATTGACGGGAGAAAACTGCCCGTATATGAACAGTTTATGCCTTCTTTTTCAAACTCCCAGATTTTGATAGGAACCTTAGGAAGTTCCAATGGACATTATTTCTCAGGCTCTGTTGATGACCTATGTATTTATAACAGGGCTTTAAGTGAACAGGAAGTAATGACTCTTTATGATAATTATCAGGTGACTGATAAAAATCCTCCTGAAATTACTATTACACTCCCTGTTCTGGATAAAAAATACAAGACAGTCAGCTTTAACAAAAAAGCAGCAATAAAAGGAAAAGTAACTGACGAATCAGGGATATATGAGGTTTTTGTTAATAATGACGAGGTGTCTGTCCTTCCGGACGGAACTTTTTCTTATTCTGCTCTGCTGGCAGTAGGTGAAAATAATTTTATTGTTAAAGCGAAAGATGTAAGGCAGAATACATCAGTGAAAGATTTTATTATTGAGAGGAAACCTGAAGTTATCGATACCTTGGATGAGCAGGATACATTAATGGCCCGTAATGATTATGCATTGCTTTTTGCTTCTGATTCCTTTGATTTCTGGCCTAACCTTGTTAATCCTGTTTTCGATGCAACAACTATTGCTCAAGAAATAGCAAATAATTACGGATTTAAGGTGGAGCTGGTAAAAAATCCTACAACTTCAGATGTGATGACAAAGATTAAGGAATATGCTTCAAAGAACTACGATCCGCAGGACCAGTTATTCCTGTTTTTTGCAGGTCACGGCCAATTTGATGAAATATTCAAGGAAGGGTATGTCGTTTGCAAAAACTCTTTTCTGAATGACGAGGGAAAGAATTTTTGCAAACGACACACCCCACCAAACACACCCAACACA
>CAZSJF010000093.1:0-4017 GCA_964606705.1 uncultured Bacteroidales bacterium | reverse complement strand
CGAGGGAAAGACGAGCTATATATCGCATTCTGTTCTGAGAACAATAATTAATAATATTCCCTGCGACCATATATTTCTGGTCATGGATGTATGTTATGGCGGTACTTTTGACCCTAATATTGCGTTGTCGAAAAACAGGGGGCTTGATTTATATAATGACGTGAGCTCATTCCAGTTTATCAGCAGGAAACTGCAGTTTAAAACACGTAAATATCTTACATCAGGTGGAAAAGAATATATCACCGATGGTGTTGCAGGCAGCCATTCACCTTTTACAAGAAAATTCATTGAGGCCTTACGCAGTTATGGCGGACAGGATAAGATACTTACGACCAGTGAAATTTTAAATTACGTTGAAAAAGTATCTCCTCAGCCCCGTTTCGGGGAGTTTGGGGATAATGAACCGGGCAGTGATTTTATTTTTATAGCCCGTTAATATTTTGTGTATTTTATAATGAGCAATTGATATGTTTGGATACAGCGTGAAAAAGTGGTTGTTAGAATGGTTGTTAGGCATAGGCATAGACCGTGAATGGGCTTTCTTCCTGAGAACCGCAATAATAATTTTAATAATAGTAATAATTTGCTGCATAGCCAACAAAATAGCTAAAGTTTTTATAACCTCTTTTGTAGGCAGGCTGATAAAAAAATCTAAAAATAAATGGGATGATATATTCCTTGAAAAAGGCGTATTTAACAGGTTGTCACATTTTATACCTGCTCTGATAATATATTATACTGCCGGTTTTGCTTTATCTTCTTATCGTGAATTTATTTCACCGGTGCAGTTGGCAGTGTATATTTATATGATAATTATAATGCTGCTGGTTATAAATTCTGTCCTGAATGCTTTACACGAAGTTTATCTTAATCTTCCGGTTTCAAAAGACCGCTCTATAAAAGGATATGTGCAGGTTGTTAAGATTATTTTTTACGGAATAGGAATAATTCTGATATTTTCTATTTTACTTGGTAGCTCGCCTCTTAAAATACTTGCCGGTTTGGGTGCTTTGGCGGCGGTTCTTATGCTGGTATTCAAAGACACCATAATTGGCCTGGTTTCGGGTATACAACTTACTGCCAATAATATGGTTAAGATCGGCGATTGGATTTCTATACCAAATCAGAATACGGATGGTGTCGTTACGGAAATATCACTGAATACAATCAAAATTCAGAACTGGGACAAATCAATTTCTTCCATACCTGTATATACTCTGGTCTCAAACGCATTTATTAACTGGAAAGGGCTTGAAGAATCGGGAGCTAGAAGGATAAAACGTTCTGTCAGCATTGATATGAAAAGTATTAAATTCTGTGATGCCGCGATGACCGGAAAATTTAAAAAGATAGAACTTCTTAAAGATTATATTGAAAGTAAGGGCAAAGAACTTGAAAATTATAACAAGCAAAATAATATTGATGATTCTGTTTTGGTAAATGGCAGAAGGATGACGAATATAGGTGCATTCAGAAAATATGTGGAATTGTATTTAAAGAATCATTCAAAGATAAGAAAAGATATGCCTGTTATTGTGAGGCAATTACAGCCTGATAACAAAGGATTGCCTGTTGAAATATATGTATTCAGCAATGACACTGAATGGGCTAACTATGAGTCAATACAATCGGATATTTTTGACCATATTTTATCGATTGTCCCGGAATTTGAACTTAAAGTATTCCAGAGCCTTTCAAACGATTAAGGTATAAGGTATGTTCTATAATCACCATATTTCCTCTATACCTTATAACTCTATACGTTTATACCCCTATTCATTGGAGATACTTTTAACAGCTCCGCTGTTGGGATAGAACTGTATCTTTGACCTTATTGGAAGCAGGTTTGTAACTATTCCGAACTGGTTTATGAGCAGGACGGTATCGGATTTCAGTGCATCTTCTTGTCTTACGTATATTTCCGCATATTCAGGTATCCTGTAATAAAATCCGTGTTTTTTGTTTTTGCAGTATTTGTCCTTGTTTTTGATAAATTCATCCATTGCTTTAGTGTCATTCTTTCTGTTTATCACCAGGTAAATATTATCCCCGTCTTCACTGCTGGTGTCAGTGATGCCGTTTTTCGGAGAAAACGTACACAGGGCAATTGGCTCGGAAGTTTCGTTTGTTTTCGGAATATAAGTTAGTTTGTAATTAATGATTTTTGTAGCAGTTATTCCTGTAAACAGTTTGAGGTATTTTTCTTCAAGATCATCAAGCTCCTCTTTCATGTATTTCATGGTTTCTTTTTCATAATTTACCTCATTATATCCTGTGATAAGGTTGAATTTATCTTCTTTAACACGCATAAGGAAATCGGCAGCTTCTTTTGCTTTCTGCTCCGTGGTCTTTTCAACCAGCGACTTTTTCAGGATTTTCTTTTCAATGGTAATAGTGTCAAGGTTTACAAGTTCTATAATAGTATCGATTCTTTCAAATAAATTTTCATCAGCCAGGTATCCGGATATATCCGTTGATTTAACAGATTCTTCATGTATTGTAACAGAATTTACATCTGCATTGTTCATGACTTTGTCATTAAAACTGTATATCAATCCTGATTCACTGAGTTCCATCATGAAATTGTTTTTATTTCTGCTTAGGGTTTTACTGAGTTCTACGAAATAAAAATGTTCCGGGTCGCGTATTGTTGAACTGCCTATTTTTATTTCATCAATTTCATAAGAAGTGGAATTGCAGTTAATGACATTGCTTAATCCAAGGTATTTGGATGCATATTCAGAATACGGCCCTTTTATTTTATCGATTTTCCTTAAGCTGATGTCAACAGTAACAACTGTCTGCGGCAATGCATAATACACACCGTCTTTTTTCAGCTTGGTTGGTTTGTTTTTAATGCTGATAACATTGTATTTGTAACCGGAACATCCTGGTATTACAAATGTAATAATTGTAATTAACAGATATAATATAGTTTTTTTCATATTCCTGTCAGATTAAAATGTGGCTTCAAATGTACGTTGATTTTTTTATTTTTCATACACATATAAAATTGGATATCTAAAAATAATTATATTTGCAGGCATAAAAGTAACGGCGAGGTAGCTGTAAAAATGGCGGGGTAGTCCGCCAGCTGGCGGACGTCGGATTCATAAAATAAACAAATATATCTTATTTTTTAATTTTTATATGGATGTTTATAGCGTTTATGTTTTATATTCGGAAGTTTACAATAAAATTTATATTGGTTATACATCAAATCTGATTCATAGATTTTATTCTCATAACATATATTCAAAGGGAGGATGGACTGTAAAGTACAGGCCATGGATAGTTGCATGCGTTGAATTATTCGACACACGACAAGATACGATGATAAGGGAAAAACAATTAAAAACAGCTAAAGGTAGGGAATTTATTTGGTCATATATTAAAAATAATTACATTTGTAGTTGTAAAAATGGCGGGGTAGCTCAGTTGGTAAGAGCGTCGGATTCATAACCCGGAGGTCAGGGGTTCAATTCCCCTCCCCGCTACTAAGGAAAGCGAGTTTTTTTAGTCTATTTTTAGGGGTGGAGTGACTAAATGGAGCGTCTAATTTTGCTAAAATTATCTTTTTTTAATGATAATATTCCTGCTTAAATAATTCAAAATCTCTAGCTACATCTGCAACAATTTTATGATTTAAATAATGTTTTAATATTACGTCATCATTACTATGCTGAGTTATAGCCCTGGCATTACCTCCCATATGTATGCTTAAGCCGGTTATATATGTTTTTCTTAAGTGTTTAAAAGAAATATTTAGTCCTGTATTAAGTTGTTTGTAGTAGTGTGTAAATCCTTTACTGATAAAATTCATCATTGTTGTACGCTCCATCGTTTCTTCAGGCGCTAATATATATTTATCAGTATTCCTGTATCTATTATAATTCATTCGTAAAAGCAAGTTTTTTAACCCTTTGGTTACCGGAATGTATATTTTTTTAGAACAATCTTTGTTGAAATTATTTTTTGCACGGTTAACTTTAATATCTTCAACTTCTATATATATAG
>CAZSJF010000092.1:0-9112 GCA_964606705.1 uncultured Bacteroidales bacterium | reverse complement strand
ACTCTTATTTATCTTTGGGGTGAAGAGCCCGGCGGAGATCCATATCAAAGAATAACCCTGGATAGATTGTACACGTACTTACATGAAGATACTACAGCAGGATATAAAACAATGGTTGATAATTGGGTAAGTGGAAGTTTTGACAGCACAACTACAGGCAGAGGTATTTATATAGTTAATGGAGATAAAAATGGCGTAGTCCCCGCCTTAAAGAATGACGACAGAGATCTTGTGGATTATAAATTAGCATCCATAGGGCTGCAAAAAGAAGTTTATGACAAGTTTCCAGGAAGCCATGGTTATTATACGACAGGTGTTGCACAAAAACGCAACCCTGCATATAATCGTTTTCTTAATGGACTTTTTGCATATAGGACCAATGCGAAAGCCGTATTAGTGTATGCAATGAATGATTTTATCGGTGATCCCTATGACGATTTTGACGCCTTATATAATTCAATTACATTAAGCTATGCAAGCGATTATTTACTTGCTTATCCTACCTGGAGCGGGAAACTGCTCCCTACTCTGGGGATGGAGGGTTTAAGAGAAGGAATAAAAGATGCTAAATATTTCGCTACATTAGAGCAACTAATTGAAGAGCATCCAGGCACAGTGGCTACTGAAGCACAAAATTATTTAAATACATTTAAATCCGACACTTCAAGGATTAGTCCGTATTATTATAATAGTTATTCAAACAAAAATAATGCATATGGTCATTATAATACCATTTTAGGCAGTGTATCAGAGATAGGAGATGAAAATGACTATGAGGTTTTTACTAAAATAAGAAACAATATTATTAGTTATATTGAAAATTTAATCCCAATAGCAGCAACTATAAATGTTACAAATGATACTATTTGTTCCGGTTCAAGTACTGTCTTAATAGCTGGTGATGGTGGTTCTTATACTTGGAGCAATGGAAATACTACTGATACTATTACTGTTTATCCAACAAACATTACTACCTATACTGTAACTATAAGCAATACCGGAGGTTGTATTACTGGCAATGTTACTGTTACAGTAAATCCGTTACCTAGTGCAGATGCTGGTCTAAATGATACTGTATGTAATAGTGAAAGTGCTTATTTAATAGCTACTGGTGGTAACTTTTATGAATGGAATACAGGCGCGACGACTGATTTTATTAATATCATTGCAACAAATACCTCAGCATATACCGTTACAGTTACAGATATAAATGGCTGTTCTGATGCTGACGAAGTAAATATTATTGTTAATGACTTACCAACAGCAATTGTAACTACCAAAGACGATACTGTTTGTTTTGGATCCAATACTGACTTATTCGCCAGCGGTGGTGTTATTTATGAATGGACTGAAGGGCAAACTAATGATACGATTACAGTAGCTCCTTCTGTTACTACTACTTATACTGTAACCGTAACAGATGCCAATGGTTGTGCTGATGTTGAAGAAATTACTTTTTTTGTTGATAATTGTAATGATATTATTACTCTTACTAATCAACTTGATATTGCTGTATTTCCTAACCCATCGAAAGAAGGCATATTTAGTTTATCAATAAAAGGAACAAAGACAACGATTGATTTATATTTACTTGATATAATGGGACAATTAATATACAATGAAAAACTAACAGTTGATAATTCAGATAATTACATTAAACAGTTTGATTTCTCAACTTATCCTAAGGGAACTTATTTTCTTAAATTAATATATGTCTGCCAGACAAGTAATGCAGATAATATTTATATGAAAAAGATTGTTATTGATTAGGTTCGTAATAAAACACTATTAAAAAATTGTTTATTTTGGAATTTTAACTATCTTTGATATAAAACAACATCAATGAACAAATCACTTCGCCATTTAGTATATATAATTTTAGTGATTTTTAACTTTAATGTTAATTCACAGCAGTTATATATCAATGAATTTTGTGCTTCCAATGCCTCGTCATATATGGAAACCACAATTTCATACAATTTTTTAAGCTGGATTGAGATTTATAATAACGAGAATTATTCCGTTAACTTGGGCGGGTATTACCTGACAGATGATTTTGCGGAACCTTCAAAATGGCAGGTGCCGGCCGGAACCACTATAGCTGCAAAAGGTTACTATATTTTCTTTGCCGACGATAGGGATACAGTTAATCACACAAGTTTTGAACTTGACTGTAAAGGTGAATACATAGGATTATATAATTCTTCGCTTACACTGGTTGATTCCATTTCCTACGGTTTGCAACTGATGGATATATCATATGGGCGCAAACCTGACGGCAGTTCGTCATGGTATTATTTCGGACAGCCCACACCTTTAACATCAAACAATACGGAAGGAATTGCATTGAAAACCACTGTTACTCCTGCTCCCCAGTTTTCAATACCGGGCGGATTTTATACAGGATCTCAATCAGTAACACTAACTTGCACTTCGCCCTCTGCAACAATAAGATATACCACAGATGGCTCTAAACCGACAAGTTCATCAACAGCATATAGTTCTTCTATAAATGTAAGTTCAACAACTGTAATAAGGGCATGCGCTTTCGAAACAGGTTATCTGCCAAGCCCTGTAATTACATATACATATCTAATCAATCCGACACCGCATACCTTACCTGTCATATCAGTATCAACTAAACCTGCTTATCTGTGGGATAATACAATCGGCATGTATGTTGTTGGAACTAACGGCGCTTATGGATATGGTGTTTATGGAAATTATTACCAGGACTGGGAAAGGCCTTTTAATATTGAATACTATGAACCCGATGGAAATATGGCATTTAATATGAATGTGGGTTTGAAAATGCATGGCGGCGCAATGAGAAAAAGGCCCATTAAAGCAATGGCTGTTCATGCACGTGACAAATACGGCGACGACAGGATAGATTATAAATTTTTCAATGAAAAATCAATAAACAGTTTTAAAAATTTTTTACTGCGTAATTCAGGCAACGACTGGCATAGCACTATGTATCGTGATGCTATGATCCAGACGCTCCTCATAGGCCAGATGGATATTGACTACCAGTCATACAGGCCTTCAATATTATATATCAACGGAAGTTACTGGGGCATTCATAATATAAGAGAGCTGGCCGGCAAAGATTATCCTGACGCTAATTATGGATACGACAGCGACAGCATAGATTATATAAAAAATGATTATATAATTAAAGCCGGCGATTCATTGCATTATTCACAAATGATAGACTTCCTGGAAAATAATGGCATGTCTCAAAAGGCAAACTACGAATATATCAAAACGCAGATGGACATGAACGAATATATTAATTATCAGATTGCCCAGATATATGCAGGAAACCACGACTGGCCGGGGAATAATTTAAGATTCTGGAGGCCTAAAACTGCCGATGGCAAATGGAGATGGATAATCTGTGATACCGATTTTGGCTTTGGATTATATGTTAATTATAATGAAAATACACTTGCTCTTGCAACTGATTCTACTCAAACGGCATGGCCCAATCCGGCATGGTCAACATTCCTGTTCCGCAAATTGCTCAAAAATGATGAATTCAAATCTGAATTTATAAACCGCTTTATATATCATATTAACACCACATTTGATCCGGACAGGGTAATAAACATCATTGACAGCATGAAAGCAATAATAGCACCTGAGATGCCCGAAGACATACAGAGATGGAAAAATGAATGTTATGATTATTGCGGTATTCCCTCCCTGTCAGCATGGGAAACTGACATTGAAATTATGCGCGAATTCGCAAGAAAACGTCCGCAGTATATGCTGCAGTTTTTAAGTGACATGTTCGGTTTAGGAGAAACAGCAGATGTTATTTTTAGTAACAAGAACGGACAAATTTCTGTAAATGGTTATCCTGTAACTCAGGACAGTTCGGTTTATACTTGTCTTAAAGATTCTGTCCTTGCATTAGAAGCTGTTCCAAATACAGGTTATAAATTTTCCCAGTGGCAGGTGGTAACAGATGGTGGTGATAATACTTTCTTTGATGCTGGCGCTGAATGGAAATATCTCGACAACGGAACTAATCAGGGAACTGCATGGGGAAACAACGGATTTGATGATTCAGGATGGTCGTCAGGATATGCACAATTTGGCTATGGAGACGGGGATGAAACTACCGTTGTAAGCTACGGCCCTAATTCAAGCAGTAAATATATTACAACTTATTTCAGAAAATCCTTTAATATTACTGATGCCTCCGCATTTCAGGATTTAACACTGGAAATATTAAGAGATGATGGCGCCGTTGTTTATCTTAACGGAAATGAAGTTGCAAGAACTAACATGCCGACAAGCAGCATTACATATACAACATTGGCCAGTTCTGCAGTTGGTTCTACGGACGAAACTACATTTTTCTCATACACCGTAAATTCGCAATATCTTGTTGACGGCGCAAATGTTATCGCTGTTGAAGTTCACCAGTCAAGTGCAGCCAGTTCGGATCTTAGTTTTGATATGAAACTGTACGGAAATTATACCACAGAATGGCAAACAATATCAGCAAATAAAGATATTACATTTAATGTATTGGGCGATACAGCCGTTAAAGCCGTATTTGCACCTGCCGATACAATTAAGAACCTTTTCATCAACGAATTTATGGCTTCCAACATATCTTATCTTACCGATGATCACGGAGAATATGAGGATTGGATCGAAATATACAATGCAGGGCCTGATACAGTAAATCTCGGAACCTTATTCGTTACCGACAGTCTGGGCAACCCCTTAAAATGGCAGATACCAAGGACAAAACAGGATGAAACAATTCTGCTGCCTGATGATTTCATTGTATTGTGGGCTGATGATGATGCCAAGCAGGGCGTTTTGCACCTGGGCTTTAAACTCAGCGCCGGCGGCGAAGAGATAGGACTGGCACAGATGATAGGCAGTGATACTGTTTTAATTGACTCTCTTATTTATGGATCTCAGAATGCCAATATATCTTTCGGCAGCTACCCTGACGGCAGTGATAACAGGATACCTTTTGCAATACCTACACCGGGAGAATCTAATGTTAATACATTTCGGCAGGATATAACCAAAGTAAACCACGGAATATATGTTTATCCAAACCCCAGCAGCGGTATCATCAACATAAAAACAGAACCGGCAACGGATAAGGATATGAGTGTTGAAATTTCTTCTGTTAACGGACAGATCGTTTACAATAAACCACTTAACGGAAGTAACGTTAAGCATATTGACCTGTCAGCTTTTCCAAAAGGTATTTATTTTGTAAAAGTAAAGAATGAGGATATTGTCAGGACAGCAAAAATTGTTTTATATTAAGAATACAGACAAATTTCCCGGTATCTCTGTGATTAATGGATATTTAAAATGTACACAAATACAACCAACGGGTGTTGGATAAGTATAATAAAGGTATACCTATAACAAGTTGATAGAGCAATTGCTCGCTACATCGCTCGCAATTACTCTATCAACGAGGCGGGCGAGTTGGTGTGGTTGCTATGCTAGCTTATAAAACCAAAATTAAAATTCTGCCGCAGAAAAATAACTGTTAACATTGGCAAACCGATGAAATTTAACAGTACCGCTTCTCAGATAAAGCAGAAAATAATGGAAATGCAGGCAGGTATGCTTAGCATTTGATATGTTGCCGAAATCAGAAAAAAAATATTATCTTTGTGTATAACTAAAAAACAATAATTATGAAAAAAATCATCTTTATTTCTGGATTCTTTGCCTTAATGCTTGGAATAAATTTTTTATTAAAAGCAACAAATTATGTTGTTTCCGGTGCCGGTTCTTCTGAAGTAAACGGAACTTATGTTGAAGACGGAACAGCTAACGGAAAGCCAATGTACACATATGACACGTATGTTCTTGCTTATAATGGTACTTACTGGGTAATAGGAGATGAGTTTATATGGGAAGTTTTTGCATATTATTTTTCATGGGATGCAGGAGAAACACCTCCTTCAACCGGATGGGATTTAGATATGGATGGAACGCCTCCTGTTCCATCAGTTGAAATTGAAGGAAGATCTTTGTCGTATTCTTCAAATACGTTTTTTGAAAAACAATGTGATGACGGAAGTATTGAGACAATAGTTACAATTACTCATAATGAATATGGCGGTGATTTTTTTACAGGCAGTAATGGCGATGATTTTGTTACGGCGGGAAAAACCACGGTTACTAATTTACCTGCAGGTTTAGATGCTTTGATAACCCGTACAAGTGCAAGTACTCTTACATTAAAACTTATAGGAAATGCTTCAAGTCACGCCAATGCCAATGATATATCAAATCTTACAGTTGAATTTACAAACTCAGCTTTTGATGATGGAAGTGCTTCTGAAGTAAGCAATTATCTGAAAAGTAATATTGCCGTTGACTTTATGCAGGTACACACTGTTTGTGCTTCAGGTTGCGATTATTCTACAATTACTTTAGCACTTGTCAATGCTTCAGTTGAAAATTATGATGTTCTAGAATTATCAGCTGAATCATATACAGAATCATTATCTGTTGGTAAAGCAATTACTATTCGCGGCAAAGGCGCTGCCAATACAATTATACAGGCACATGCAGATTATAACTCGGCAACCAATAGAGTAATTACTGCATTCCCTGCTGCTGCTTATATTAAACTATATGACCTTACAATAAAAAATGGAAAAATTAATGGTACTTCTCAATTCGGAGGAGGTATTAATTCATCAACAAACTTATATATATATAACTGTATTATAAAAGATAATATTTTGAGTTATACGGGAGATGTAAATTTATGGGGCGGTGGAATATTTAGTGATGCTTATGAAAAAATCTTATATATTGAAAATTCTTTAATTTATAACAATAAAACAATTAGTGATGGGTTTCATTACGGAGGAGGCATGGCGGTTAATAACACATCAACATTTACAATAAAGAACTCGACTATTTCAGGAAATACAATTACTAAAGGAGGCGGAGAAGCACTGTGGATGTCAAGTCCTGTTGTTAACAGTTCGGTTATCAATTGTACAATCTCTGAAAACACATATACTGGCGCATCCGGATCTGTTACTTATATGGATCAGGGAACATGTACATATAAAAATACAATAATATATGGAAATACTGCATCTTCATTTATGACAGGTATAAATAGTCCTACTATAAACGCTTATAATTCAATAATGACAAGTTTAGCCAGTATAAATGGTGTTAATTCTAATAATTCCACATCTGACCCTTTACTTGGTTCATTAGCAGATAACGGCGGGCCAACACAAACCTATGCCATAGGAGAAAGCAGTCCTGCAATAAACGGAGGGACTACCGGCTTGGATATACCTGATCTGGATCAGCGCAGATATACGAAAAATAGCACAAGAGACATAGGTGCTTATGAGTATGAAGGAACAGCACCAAATGTATGGGATGGTTCGTCCGGCACCGATTGGAATACAGCAGCCAACTGGTCAAAGGGAACTGTGCCTGCTAATACTGATAATGTAATAATTGATTGTTTGGATAATCAACCCGTTATTGATGAAGACCCTGCGACACCTGCAGAATGTAATGCGCTTACAATTAACGGCCTTGCAAGTTTAACAATTAATGCAGCAAAAGCACTGACAATAAGCGGAGGCTTGACAAACAATGGTCTGTTAACATTAAAGTCAGATGCTACAGGCACAGGTACAATAATAGATAACGGAACAATATCGGGAACGGGTGCATATAGAGCAGAATGTTACATAACAGGAGAAGGAGGCGGAATACCGGATGGCAGGTTCTGGTATGTGGGAAGCCCTGTATCTTCAAGTTATAGTAATGTATTTTCTGCCTCAGGTGTAAATAAATTATGGTACTGGACTGAAACAACAAATTCATATACAGAACTAACAAGTAATACATCTTCATTAAATGTTTTAACAGGATATGCAGCCAGAATAGGAGCTAACAGCACGTTAACATTCACCGGAGGAACCCTGAACACAGGTAACATAAGCAATACAAACTTAACCCGTACAGGGGTGGTAAATGAAAAACGCGGTTATCATCTTATAGGGAATCCTTATCCGTCATTTCTGGATTGGGAAAGTGCAACTAAGACAAACCTGCTGGCAACAATGTGGTATAGAACAGATAATCTGAGCAGTGTAATGGTATATGACACTTACAATGCAACATCACATATAGGAACCAATAATAACCAGAGCGGAGCTGTAACAAAATATCTTCCTCCGATGCAGGCCTTCTGGGTAAGAGTGGATGCAGACGGAAATACAGGACAGATAGCACTGACAAATGTCATGCGTTCACATCAGGACGGAAATCTTATGAAAAGTGATGAAACACAAAATGATTTGATAAGATTACAGGTTTCCAATGGTGCCAACACAGATGAAACAGTGTTATATTTTAATACTGATGCTGATAATGGTTATGATGACTATGATTCTCCAAAAATGTTTGTAAATAATAAAGCCGTTCCTGAATTATATACAGTTGCTGGGAATGAAACCCTTGTTATCAATGGTATGCACGATGTGGAAAGCAATTTGGTTATACCTGTCGGCTTTAAAACCGATTCGGCATGTGAATACAGCATAACAGCAACAGAAATAACAGGGCTTGAAAGTGTGCCTGTAATACTTGAAGATATTTTACTTAATGAATATCAGAATTTGAAAACAAAGCCGGAATATACATTTGCATCAGAAATAGCAAATAACATAACACGCTTTAAACTGCACTTTGCTGAAATAACAGGAATAAACAATAATTCGGCAAAAGAAAATATTTTTGCCTATTCAGAAAACAAACAACTGACATTAATATTGAATAATGTTAACGGACAAAGTATAATTACAGTTTATGATGTTTTAGGAAATAAGTTGTTTAATAAGATAACAACAGAAAAAGAAAATATATTTCCGATATTAACATCAGGAATATATTTTGTAAAAACACGGACTGCTAAAGGAATTTATGTGGATAAGGTGTTTGTAAAATAAAGCAGAAAAAATTGATAATTATTTATTGACAAGTGCCTTAAGTTTTGTATATTGCTTGAATAAATTATTGATTTAGAACAAATTAAAAACAATAATACATATATAGTAAATAT
>CAZSJF010000091.1:0-9156 GCA_964606705.1 uncultured Bacteroidales bacterium | reverse complement strand
AATAATCCTGTATTTTTTTAATTTGGTTTTTTAAAATTATTTTACTTTGCATACGGAATGAGTTTGCATTATTTCGGTGCTTCGGCTTCGCTCAGCAACCTCAGTGTCCATAATCTTAATATACAAAATTGTTTATGGGTATAAAATATTATGAAATTATAAAAAACTTCAGCATTATGAAAAAGATTGTTCTGTTCATGGGTTTAGTTTGTTGTGTTTGCATCAGTTCATCAGCACAAGATAAACAACCGGATTCACCCATGTCTCTGTATTCTGATACCAGTTCATTTACTGAAACACAGATAGAGGTCAGGTCTGACAATTATGTTTTACCGGGGATCTTAACTATGCCTTTGAAAGGAGACAGCCTGCCGTTAATAGTACTGATACATGATGCAGGGGCTTTGGACAGGGATGAATCCATAGGAACCGTTAAATTTTTTAAAGATCTTGCGCATGGACTGGCAGTGAGCGGAATAGCAGTATTAAGATATGACAGCAGGGCAAAGGTATATCCCGATATTGATTCTGCAAATATTACAACAAATGAAGGAACTGTGGCGGATGCTAATTCAGCTGTTGCCCTTGCCAAGACATTCATGAGAATTAACAAAAGGCAGGTGTATATCCTTGGCCACGGGCTTGGCGGAATGCTTGCACCGCGTGTGGCAAAATTAAATCCTGATATATCAGGATTGATAATAATGGCAGGTAATTCACGCCCGCTGGAAGATGTTATTGAAACTGAACAGGAATATATCCTTTCTCTTAACGGGCTCACCTCTGATGAGGAAGAACAGCTTGCCAATATCAAATGGCAGACACATCTCGTCAGGAGCAAAGGGTATGACGAAAGAACTTCCCGGAGTGAACTGCCTCTTAATATTCCTGTGAGCTACTGGAAAGACCTTGCTGAATACAACCAGACAGCTGCTGCAGGTGAATTGCCGCAGCCTTTGCTTATTCTGGATGGGAAAAGAGATTACAAAATTACTGCTGATGACTTTAAAAAGTGGAAAACAGACCTGGGTTTAAAAAAGAAAAAAAATGTCAAGTATATTCTGTATCCTGAACTTAATCATCTTTTCATATATGGCAGCGGACCTTCGAGGCCGGAAGAATACAATCAGCCCAATAATGTCAGCCCTGATGTGATAAAGAATATTGTGGAATGGATAAATAGTTTACAGTAATTAACTTGAAGTGTTACCCTATTGAAAAAATATTTTAGTCATAAATACAACCTTTATTATATAACAGGGTTTTAGGTTTTAAGGTAATGGCTGCAGGTTTGGTTATAGGTTATATGTCATTAGTTTTTATTTATCAATGTATTATGTTTATATGCTATTGGCAAGTAAACATATAACCATAGACATAAGACCAAACCAAATAGGCCATAAACCTTTGACTTAAGACCTAAATAGATAATACATAGTATTTCAATTTTGTGTAACATTAGCTAATAATACAGAACCTTGAAGATTCACGATTTAATAGAGCTTTACAACAGGCATCCGCAATTAAAACTCTTACCGGAATCTCTCAGAAATAACAAGATAAACAGGATAAGCCTTAAGGGAATTACGGGCTCCGCTGATTCTGTTATTGCTTCTGCAGTATGTAAGAACTGCAGTAATCCTGATCTGTTCATCTTTTCCGATAAAGAAACTGCCGCTTACTTTTATAATGACATGGAAAACCTGCTTGAAGAAAGTGATAAGGGCTATGATAATAAAAATTCATTTTTTTTCCCTTCTTCCTGTAAAAGAGCCGGTGATTATGAAAATCCTGATAATACAAACGTTTTGCTGAGGACGGAGGTGTTGAATAAGATAAATTCTTCGGCAAACATCAACATAATCACCTATCCTGCAGCATTAACAGAAAAAGTTGTTACAAAAGATTTCCTGAAAAAGAACACCCTGAAAATATCTGTCAATGATAACCTGACCATGGATTTTATTACGGAAATGCTTGTGGAATATGGTTTTGAACGTGTTGACTTTGTCGTTGAGGCAGGGCAGTTTTCAATACGGGGAGGTATTGTTGATATATTTTCCTACGGGAATGATTATCCTTACAGGATAGAACTTGCAGGGGATAGCATAGGATCGGTGAGAACTTTTGACTCGTTTACACAACTGTCGGTAGACAGGATAAATTCTGTTTCTGTAGTCCCGAATATTGTGAGACAACCCGAGAAAAAAGAATCCCTGTTTTCTTTTCTGCCACAGAATACTGTTGTATGGGCTGACGATATTTCTTTTGTCATTGAAACACTGAAACAGGAGTATGGCAGGATTTCAGAAAATATCTCCAATGACATCTCATGTTTTATCAATGAGCAGGATTTTTTAAATGGATTGGAAAATTTTTCAGTGATTGAATTCGGCAAGCATTCTTATTTCAGCACAAGCCGGGTAATAGAATTCAACATGTCGCCGCAGCCGTTTTTTAACAAGAACTTCAGGCTGTTCATTGATAGTCTGAAAAATAATTCGGCAGAAGGGTATGAAAATATAATCGTTGCAAATTCACAGAAACAGATAGAACGTATCAATTCTGTGATTGACGACACTCTGCAGCCCAATGAAAAAGAAGGGATAAATTACACCACGATATACCTGTCTTTACATGAAGGTTTTATTGACAAGGATCTGAAAATAGCCTGCTATACCGACCATCAGATATTTGAAAGGTATCACAGGTACAGGCTGAGGGACAGCCTCAGTACTAAGGAAACCCTGAGTATAAAAGAATTATACAACCTTAAACCGGGTGATTATATAACGCATATAGACCATGGTATAGGCAGGTTTGACGGCCTGGAAAAAATTGAAGTCAACGGTAAACAGCAGGAAGCGATCCGCCTGATTTATAAGGGCAATGACATTCTTTACATAAGTATTCATTCCCTGCACCGGATATCAAAATATGCCGGAAAAGAAGGCACTGAACCTGTTCTGCACAGGCTCGGATCCAATGCATGGGAAAATATCAAGAATAAGACCAAGCATAAAATAAAGGATATCGCCAAAGATCTTATTGCTCTTTATGCAAAAAGAAAAAAGACATCAGGATTTGCATTTTCTCCGGATACATATATGCAGAATGAGCTGGAAGCTTCGTTTATTTATGAAGACACTCCTGACCAGCTGAAAGCCACCGTTGATGTAAAAAAAGACATGGAGAATGACTGTCCTATGGACAGGCTTATATGCGGAGATGTGGGATTCGGAAAAACTGAAATTGCAATAAGGGCTGCGTTCAAATGTGTGAGCGACAGCAAACAGGTTGCTGTGCTTGTGCCCACAACAATACTTGCCTTGCAGCATTATAATACCTTTAAAGAAAGAATGCATGATTTTCCCTGTAAGATAGAATACCTGAACAGGTTTAAAAGCAGTGCAGCACAGAAAAAAATACTGAAGCAGTTACAGGACGGGCAGATAGACATTATCATCGGCACTCACAGGCTGGTGAGCAAGGATATTAAATTCAAGGACCTTGGCCTTCTTATAATTGATGAGGAACAGAAATTCGGAGTTGCCGCTAAGGAAAAGCTGAAACAGTTTAAAGTTGAAGTTGATACTCTCACCCTCACAGCCACGCCTATCCCGCGTACACTGCAGTTTTCGCTTATGGGAGCCAGAGACCTCTCTGTTATAAGTACTCCTCCTCCCAACAGGTATCCCATAGAAACGCAGATGATAAGTTTCAATGAAGAGACTATCCGTGATGCTATCAATTACGAGGTTTCAAGAGGAGGACAGGTTTTCTTTGTACACAACAGGATTAATAATATTTACGAAATATCTGATATGCTTCGTAAATTCTGCCCTGACGTCAGAGTGGTTGTAGCTCACGGGCAGATGGAAGGCAACAGCCTGGAAAAAGCAATGGTTGACTTTATAAACGGGGATTATGATATACTGGTTTCTACTACGATAATAGAGTCAGGATTGGATATACCGAATGTAAATACGATAATAATAAATGCTGCACATAATTACGGATTGAGCGACCTGCATCAGCTCAGGGGACGTGTGGGAAGGACCAATAAAAAAGCTTTTTGCCTCCTGATATCGCCGCCTTTGTCAGTCCTCACAGACGAGGCAAGAAAGAGGTTAAAGGCTATTGAGGAATTTTCAGACCTTGGCAGCGGATTCAATATAGCGATGCGCGACCTTGACATCAGGGGCGCCGGGAATATACTGGGAGCCGAACAGAGCGGATTCATAACAGAACTGGGCTTTGAAACTTACCATAAAATTCTTGATGAAGCAATAACGGAACTGAAAGAAAATGAATTTAAAGAATCTTTCACAGAAAGCAAACAGGAAGAATTTACAGGCGACTGCCAGATAGAAACCGATATGGAAATCCTGATACCTGACAGCTATATTGAAAATATCACAGAGAGACTTAGTTTGTATAAAGAACTTGACAGCATAGGAACAGAAAAAGAGCTGGAAAATTTTTCTGTACGGCTCCATGACCGCTTTGGCCCTATACCTGCACAGACATATGAACTGATAAATACCATACGTTTGCGCTGGACTGCAGGAAAAATTGGTTTTGAGAAAATAATACTTAAAAACAACAGGTTTACAGGATATTTTGTCAGCAATAAAGAATCTTCATTTTACCAGTCGGAAACATTTACGAAAATTCTTGACTATGTAAAACTTAATCCCCGTACATGCAGCATGCAGGAAAGGAAAAACAGGCTCACTCTTTCTTTCAATGATGTTGACAGCATAGATAAAGCTATTGGTGTTTTAAATGCAGTTTTGAAAGTTTAAAAAAAATATGTAAATTTGTTTTTTATGAATTTGTTCTGATTGATTCAATTGGACTAAAGTCCATACTTAAGAGAGCGTTTGTCTTGCCCCGACCTTAAGGTCGGGGTAATTGAAAACACAGTTAATGTAGGGCTTTAGCCCAAAATTATAAGTTTGTGAATGAATCAGGTTATATGTCTTATGTATATGCTATATGAAAACTAATAACATAAAATAATCAATATGAAAAAAACATGTATATTATTAGCAGCATTATGCCTTTTACTTATTCAGAATAAGGCGCAAACGGTCAAAGATGCAGACAGCAATGTTTACTATACGGTAGCTATAGGCAAGCAGTTATGGCTTAAAGAAAACCTCAGGGCAACGCATTACCGTGACGGCAATGAAATACATAAAATTACCGACAATAAAGCATGGGGCGCCACTATTACAGGGGCGTATTGCAATTATAACAATGATACAAGCATTACCAAGGAGTATGGATACTTATATAATTATTATGCAGTTAAGGATGGCCGCGGGATTTGTCCTGAAGGTTGGCATGTGCCGTCTGAAGCTGATTGGGATGCACTCATTGAATATATAGGTGACAAAAGCATTGTAGGCGGAGCGTTGAAAGAATCAGATACCATTCACTGGCTGGATCCTAATGCAGGAGCTGATAATAGCACCGGTTTTACTGCAGTTCCCGGAGGATACCGTAGTGACGCAGGTATATTCGGAGGTATAAACAAATCTAATTATATGTGGTCTTCAACAGACTTTTCCGGTGTGTCAACATGGGGGAGAGTACTGTCGTATGCGAACAATGCAATTAACCGTAGTAACTTCAGCAAGAGCTATGGATTCACCGTTCGCTGTGTAAAATATCAATAATTGTATTGTTTGAATTTATTTTTGTAAATTCTTAAAAAAGAATTAATTTCACCGAATTAATTTTCTTTATCAGATGTCTGATAGCTTAGTTATAATACCAACATACAAAGAAAAGGAGAATATCGAAAATATTATCCGTTGTGTGTTTTCCCTGAAAAAGGATTTTGACATCCTTGTTATTGACGATAATTCCCCTGACGGCACTGCAGACATAGTAAAATCACTTGTTAAAGAATTTCCTGACAAGCTGTTCCTGGAAGAAAGAAAAGGCAAGCTTGGTCTAGGCACAGCATATATTCATGGTTTCAGGTGGGCTTTGAAGAGAAACTATAAATATATGTTTGAGATGGATGCAGATTTTTCTCATAACCCGCAGGACCTTGTAAAGCTTTATGAAGCATGTGCCGGAGGTGCAGACATGGCAATAGGTTCAAGATATATAACAGGTGTTAATGTTGTCAACTGGCCGATGGGGCGTGTGCTGATGTCATACTTCGCTTCTGCTTACGTCAGATGTGTAACAAGAATGAAAGTCCGTGATACTACTGCCGGGTTCAAATGCTACAGGAGAGAAGTTCTGGAAGCTATCAACCTGGATAAAATAAAATTTATGGGCTATGCTTTCCAGATAGAAATGAAATTTACAGTATGGAAGCTGGGTTTTAATATTGTTGAGGTACCAATCATTTTTACGGACAGGACCAAAGGTGAATCAAAGATGACAAAAGGGATATTCAAAGAAGCTGTGATAGGTGTCATTAAATTAAGATGGAACAGTTTATTCAAAAAATATAAAAGGCTTACCACATAAAGCCTTTTTTTGTTATGTCAAAAAAATATCTTATAAAAAATGCCGGCATTGTAAATGAAAGCAAAATTGCCAAAGGAAATGTATTGATTGAAAATGGCATTATCTCAAAAATTACTTTTAACAACAGCATTCCTGAAAACAAAGACACCACTGTCATAAATGCCGAGGGCAGATATCTTTTACCTGGCATTATTGATACACACGTACATTTCAGAGAACCGGGCCTTACCGCCAAAGCCGACATTTATTCCGAATCAAAAGCTGCTGTTGCCGGAGGGGTAACTTCTTTTTTCGACATGCCTAACACTGTTCCTAATGCAACCACCGGTAAACTGCTTGAAGAAAAAGTAAAGATTGCGGAAAAAAAATCTTTTGCGGATTTTTCCTTTTTCATTGGTGCGGCAAATGACAATATTGACGAACTGCTGAAAGCAGATAAGCGGAAAGTGTGCGGCATCAAGGTTTTTATGGGTTCGTCAACAGGGAACATGCTTGTTGACAAAGAAGATTCTCTTAAGGAGATATTCTCAATATCAGGAATTCCTGTTGCATGCCATTGTGAAGATGAAGAGATCATCAGGACAAATACAAAATATTATAAAGATAAATACGGTGCAAATATTCCTGTTGTCTGCCACCCTTTGATAAGAAATGAGGAAGCCTGCTATAAAGCCGCAGCAAAAGCCGTTGACATGGCCGGTAAGTATAATACAAGGCTGCACCTTCTCCATGTCTCAACTGCAAAGGAAATACAGCTTCTTGAAAACAGTTTGCCTCTGGAACAGAAAAAAATAACTTCCGAAGTATGTGTTCATCATTTATGGTTCAGTGATAATGATTACAAAAGGCTAGGTACAAAAATAAAATGCAATCCTGCCATTAAAACCGGGAAAGACCGCCAGTCCCTTCTTGAAGCTCTTCTGAATGATAGAATAGATATAGTGTCAACAGACCATGCACCGCATACCGTTCAGGAAAAACATAACTGCTATTTTGATGCACCTTCCGGAATCCCTTTGGTGCAACATTCTCTGGTGGCGATGCTTGAACTTTATCATAAAAAAATAATTTCCCTGGAAAAGATAGTTGAGAAAATGTGCCATGCTCCTGCAATATGCTATAAGGTAGAAAAAAAAGGATTTATAAAAGAAGGCTTCCATGCTGATCTGGTTATAGCTGACCTGAACACTGAATGGGAGGTCAATAAATCGAATATCCTTTATAAGTGCCTGTGGTCACCGTTTGAAGAAGATATTTTTCATTCAAAAGTTACCCATACTTTTGTAAACGGCAACCTGGTTTTTGAAAACGGAAAATTTGATGAATCTGTAAAGGGCAGACAAATTATATTTAACAGATAAGTTTTTTTTAATGAAAAAAATATTCGTTTTACTTCTGATAACAACACTGTTTTCTTGTAACAAGGTGAAAAATTCACATGTACCTGCAGATATTATTCCTGAAGACAAAATGGTAGAGATCATTGTTGATGTCAGTATTGCTGAATCTGCTATAAATATTCAGCAGAGGAGGGGGATTGCAGCCAATAAGAATGTGAAAAAATATTTTGACGAGGTATTTAAAAAACATAATGTTAAAAAAGAGGATTTTCAGAAGAGTTTTAAATATTATTCAAGGGACCCCAAAGAGATGAAAAAAATATATACTGAAGTGATTGAAGATTTAAGCAGGAAGCAAAGTGAGATAGGCAATAAATGATTTCAGATACTTTTGGGCTTTTATTTGCGGTATGGGTATTTAGTTTTTAATAATCTAATTCGTTTTCCATTATCTCTCCAGTTTCAATGCCCCAGTATTTCACTTTGAGTTTTCTTGTCTGACTGTTCAGTGAGACAATAGGATATGATGCAAAGTCAAATGTAATCTTAAACGTCATGAGTTTATTGACTCTTTTATTTCTTATGTCAAGCGCCATAAGGTCATTTTTGTATTCCGTTTCCTTTGTGCCAAGTTTGAAGAAAATCAAGATATCATTGTCTTTGTCATAGAAGTTATGGCTCCATTCTGTGCCGATTGGGATACTGCCAGGAGTCGAAAAGTCAATTTTATTAGTAGTTAGATTACGCAATAGAATTTTTGATTTTGGGCCCAGTTCATCCGTATGCTCATAAATTAGATAGCCGTTTGAAGTCCAGAAGAAATTTGGTGGATTACAGTCATGTCTATGAATGGACATCAACTCTGTCGTATCCTTTTTTTCTGTTCTGATGAGCCAATATTGTGATTTAATAACGTTATCCGAAAGTCCCACTGACCTAATAAGAATATTAAATTTTTTGTTGGGTGAGATTAATGTATCGAAAACTTGATATTCAACATAAGTACTATCTTTTTTTGAATAAAACCAACCAGCATTAAGGTACGCTTGTCGTTGTTGTTCACTTATGGGGACTTGACCTACGCAGTCAAAAGAAATCGACGCTAAAATTATTCCTATGAATATTTTGTTTGTCATTGTATTTTTGGATAACTATCTGGCAAATGTAGCAGTACAGGTATCTATATCAGCGCCATCGTTATTGTAATAAGTAAAATCTATTTTGTTTGCATTGGTAATATCTCCTTTTCCTATTAAAGTTTCATTATTGCCGCAGGTTTGCTGTGAAGGGATATTTATCAGATAACCTGAAACAGTTG
>CAZSJF010000090.1:0-9214 GCA_964606705.1 uncultured Bacteroidales bacterium | reverse complement strand
AAGAAAAATCCCCTGTTTGCCGACTCCCCGTATGAAGGGATGAGAATTCCCGACTTCCTGCCTTTTTTATTGGGGAAAAAGCCGAAAGGGACAACTAAAGGTGTTGGTACATCTTCAATATACAGCAGGGCGGGGCCTGTAACTATCTTGTCGTCAGGGATGACCTTTGCCCTGGAGAACCTGATGTCAAAATGCGGATGCTCATCACTGCATGTGGTATATGAGCCGTTTTTAATATTTATCACATTATCGGGGAATTTCTTGACAGTATTGCCGTGAATAAAGCCGTCTCCCTGCTGGGTGATTATCTTCTTGATAATGCCTTTCTTGGTGTTAAAGTTAAAAGTAATATTATCCGAGTTAAAACTCTGTTCGTCTTCGGTAAAAACAGGCTTTCCCGTTACTTTTCCTGTAGAATCCTTAATCCCTGAAGCAAACATCAGGTTTTTGTTAAAGTCTATCTCTATATATGAAGCTTTAACATTGATATTTTCATAAGTTATTTCGGCATCGCCGAAGAGATAAACTTTCTTTTCCTTTATATCGTTCATAACGGAGTCTTTGGATGTATATACCACCTTTGACTCCACCGCATTGTCAGATATTTTAATGATTTTCTTATTTGAAGAATCCGGCAGTATTTTAACAGAATCCGTTCTGACAATAGAATCCTGTGCCTGTGCAGTAAAAGCGAGTAAATTTATTACTGCGAGGAATGTTAAAAAGTTATTAATTATTTTACAGGTAATTTTATCCACTGTATTTTTAATAATAGTATTTTTGCTATAATTATTCAAAAATAATATAAATTTTACAGGTGAAACGTCTGATTTGGATTTTTGGTATTATTTCGTTTGTTTTATTTGCATCTTTTTATTCGGTTCTACCGGATAATAACTATAAAATAAAAAAAGTTGTTATTGATGCTGGGCACGGGGGAAAAGACCCCGGCTGTATAGGATTCAGTGAAAAATCGTATGAAAAAGATGTTGCTTTAGCTGTTGCTTTGAAAGTAGGTAAGTATATCAAAGATAATTTTAAGGATGTTGAGGTTATTTATACCAGAAAAACTGATGAATTTGTAGAATTATACAACAGGGCAAAAATAGCTAATGATAATAATGCCGACCTTTTTATTTCCATTCATTGTAATGCTATTGAAAAAAAATACTGTGATAAAATGTACGGCTCGGAAACCTATGTTATGGGATTGCACAAAAGCCAGGCCAACCTTAATGTTGCGATAAAAGAAAATGCCTCTATACTTCAGGAAGATAACTATACTAATAAGTATGACGGTTTTGACCCTAGCTCTCCTGAAGCGTATATTATTTTCAGTTTATACCAGAATGCTTTTCTAGACAGAAGCCTGGATATTGCATCAAAAGTTCAGGCGGGATTGCGTGAAAATGCAGGGAGAAAAGACAGAGGAGTAAACCAGGCAGGCTTCCTTGTATTATATAAAACTGTGATGCCGGGAATACTTGTGGAAATAGGGTTTCTTTCAAATGAAAATGAAGAAAAATACCTTGTGTCAGAACAGGGGCAGGAAAATATTGCATCCTCTATTTATAAGGCTTTCAGAAATTATAAGTGTGAAATGGAAGGAATAAAAGTGCCTAAGGAAACTTCTGATAATTTAATCAAGGATACATTGAGCAAACAAAATAAAACAGATGTTGTTGAGATTAAAAAGGATACAAATACATATGCTGTTGTTAAGGATAATGATGTGAAACAGGCCAAACAGCAGGTAAAACAGGATACTGCTGCTGAAAATAAAAATAAATCCGTGCTTAATAATAAAAATGAACTTCTTGAATCGTTGAACAAGCTGAAAAATGACAGTATAAATAACCTGAAGAATAAAGAAAATCCGGTAGAAAATAATAAAACCCAAAAAGAACAGGTTGTGGTTAAGGTTGAAAAAGTGCAGGAAAAACCCGAAAAAATTAATCAGTCAGGAGTCGTATTCAGGGTTCAGTTCTTTACTAATAGCTCGAAATTGCCTTTAGATGCTACGCAGTTTAAAGGGTTAAAAGATGTTTGGGTGTATTTTCATGGCGGATTATATAAATATACTGTAGGCAACGAAAAAACTCTTAACGCCTCAATAGCTTTGCAGAATGAGATGAGAAATAAGGGTTATAAAGATGCTTTTGTCGTTGTGTTTAATAATGATACAAGGATTACTATTGAGGAGGCTAAGAAGATTTTGGCCAGATAGCTGAAAGACAGCTTAGTGACAATGAGAACTATCAGGTTTTAATTGTAACCATACAGGATGTAATGCGTAAAACAGGGATAAATGTTTTATACTGTTAGTGTGGGTGGAAAAAATTTAAAAAAATTATTTCGTATCTTTAAAAAATATTTTTTATCATTGTGCATAAATAGAAAGGGATAATACTTTGAAGATAAGAAAAGAAGTAAGAATCGGGATAATCTTTGTAAGTGGCCTTGTATTGCTTGTCTGGGGAATTAATTTTCTGAGGGGAAAAAACTTTCTTTCCAATAAGCAGTATTTTTATGCTGTATATGAACAGGTTGGCGGGCTGATAGGGGAAAATCCTGTACTTTTAAACGGTTTGAAAGTCGGACAGGTTGAAAATATATACTTTCATCCGGATAAGTCGGGAAAAATAATAGTAAAATTTTCTGTCAGTGAAGATATCAATGTTCCCAAAAATACCATTGCCAAAATTTTCAATTCGGATATAATGGGTTCTAAAGCTTTAGACCTGAAAATTGGGAAAATAGATACTCTTATAAAAAAAGAAACTTTATATAATGACCGGATTGTTAATGATACAATATTCTTTATTAAAATTCTGAAGAAAAAAAAGAATGGGCAAATTGTTGAAGATACAATTCGTTCGAAAACAGCTAATGATACGATATTTTTTGCAAAAACAGGCTGCACTCTGCAGACCCAGATAGCAACAAGCATACAGGAAGAGGTCAATATACAACTGCTGCCTGTTAAGCAGAAAGCCGAAAGGTTAATGCTCAGCCTTGATTCTGTATTAGCTGTTGTTCAAAGCATATTTAATGAACAAACCCGTGAGAATCTTACAAGAAGTTTTGAAAGTATCAAAAATACCATTGGAAATCTGGAGCATACAACTTATAATTTCGATACTCTCGTGTCAACTGAAAAGAACCGCCTGAGAATAATAATCGGCAATATAGAATCAATAACCTATAATCTGAAAAATAATAATGAAAATATCAGCAATATTATAAATAATTTTTCATCAATAAGCGATTCTCTTGCAAAGGCCGACATAGCCCGAACCATTAACAATGCTGATAAAGCTCTTGCAAATGTTTCCAATGTAATGGATAAGATAAACAGGGGTGAAGGAAGCGTAGGTTTGCTGGTTAATAATGACAGTCTTTACATGCAGTTATCCTCTTCTTCGAAAAATTTAAACAAACTCCTTGAAGACATGAAGGAAAATCCGAGCAGGTATGTCCATTTTTCTGTCTTCGGGAAGAAAGATAAAAGCCCTAAAAAATAAATTTACCAGTTAAATATACTTAGTCTGTCGGAAGGCCTTTCCTTATCGTACCGTTTGAAATCTTTTAAAAATGTTTCTTCCGTGGGTAGTTCTTTTGGAGGAAAAAGAGTTGCATCAGGCTTTTCAAGGAAAGTGATTTTTTCCATCTTTTTATTGCTGAGTGTCATGGTTATGGAACTTGACTCCGACTTGTTAGACCCTATCAGTGAACCGTCATCTTCCTGTAAGAAATAAAATGATTCCGCATTACCGCTGACAAAGATCTTTTTAATTTCATTATCAGTTAAATATGCAATGATAAGTTTTCCTTTTATCTGGTTGTAACGCAAAGTGTCTATCTGTGAGGTAATGAATGCCGAATTATAAAAAGTTATCGTTTTGATCTGGTTGTCTGTAATCATAATATGAATTGAATCAGACAGCATCTGCATACTGTCAGACCACAGGATAGGATTTTCATACAGGGCTATCATGGAGTCTTTGCAGAGATATACCATTGAATCTGCCATTCCCTGCAGGTCGTTCTTGTAAAATTTTACTTTATGGTATGCAAACAGTGTTTTATGTTTTTTTGCATCAGCACTGTCAGAAATGGATTTCAGGGTGTCGGCATGGAGATATAATGAATCCGCTTTGTCGATGATTATCAGTACTGCACTGTCGGTGACAACGGAAATTCTCTCTGTCTCCAGGTACTTTGCATAATTTCCCGTTATGATGAAATCATTGACAGTATCTGTTATAACGATATTGTCGAATGCATAACCCAGCCCTTTTGATCGGTCATAATACATGCTGTCGCCTTTTATTTTCTGCTCTTTGTTTTGCAGGTACGCATTTTTGTCAAACTGCGATATGTCTTTTTTTGTGTCATACCAGCCGTTTTCACAGTAAATCACGTTCTCGTCACTGTTGATAGTGGTAGGGCCGTAAAAATAAGCTGTCTCGGAAACAGTATTGTACATCAGGGTATCCGAGTACATTGTGTAATCGGGATTTACCAGTACGACATTATTTCTGAAATAGAAATTTTTATTTTCCGAATAATAATAACCTATCTGGCTTGTCAATACATTTTTTTTGTCGACTATTTTACCTCCGGTATGATAATAAGAAACATCTGTTTTCAGGTTATGCGTAAGATGCTGTGTTGTCAGTGTTATCTCATCATCAATAAGTTTCACATTATTGTGAATTTCCGCAATTTTTGTATTTCCGTTATATTCCAGGAAGTCGCCGTAAATGTTTGTGTTGTAGTCAACCTCTATATGTATTTTGCCGAAAGCTTCGATTTTATTGGTGTCAACATAGAGGTATGCACTGTCGCAGTACATAAGGGCACCTTCATGCTTAAAGATCACATTTCCTATAAGCCTTCTGACATTATCCCCTATGTTTTTGTCAAACTCCAGTGAGTTGGCCTGAATAAGTTCAATTTTTTTTACATTTTCATTTTCCTGGGAATAAGAACAGAATGATAAAACAAAAATGAAAAAAATGAAAGCAATATTTTCAGGACAGTAAGATTTTTTTTTAAATATATTTTGCATGATGCAATCAGAATGCTGTGAAAAAATGATTTAGTGCTTAAGTAAGCAACTTTTATTTTGTAAGATGATGATATTTAGTCTATTTTCAGATATTTCCCTTCCATGTCAAAGTAAAGTTCTGCAGGATCTTTTACCCCCTGTTTTCTCAGTTCTATGTAATAAATCTGTCCGTAATTTTCGTTCTCAACAAATATGGATTTTTTAATTTTCCATTCCTTGTTGTCGTAGTTTGAAGATATATAGGTTAATATCGGAGAAGGAAGCTCTTTCGGATTAACCTCCTGGGTATTGTATATCGCAGTGTCCTCTCCGGATTCGTTATCCATCTTTTTTTCAAACTCCTCATCAGCTTTATTGACAGGTTTTTCCACAACTTCTTCAACTTCTTCTGGTTCTTCTTCTATTGCTTGGGTAAGTTTGCCGGCAGTGTTAAAGAACAGTTCCGTGAATGGACCGTTCAGGCTTTTGGATTTTTTGTCGATGAGTTTTATGTGATAAAATTTTTCCTTGTTGCTCTTGGTTGTAAATTCTGCTGATGCTATTTTTAAACTTTTATAATTGGTCTTTATATAATCTTTTACAGGTGGGAATAGTGATTTTGCATCTCTTTCTTCTGTTGTATAAAGCCATTCTCCTTTTGGTGTAAATTCGCTTTTACATTTTACGCCTGCAGGCATAGTGGCAGGTGTTGATATATATGAAGCCAGGTAGTTTTTATCTGCCATTTCCCATTTTACATCCTGGGCTTTTTTGCATTTGCTGTTGAAGGTTTTCTTGACGATGTCAGGTATGTCTATTTTTTGTGATTCGCCCTGTGTGTTGTCTTCTTTTAGGGGAATGCTTTCAGTTTTTTCCTTGGTTTTAACATAGGGTTTACTATTGTCAGCAGTGTTGTCAGTTTCTTTTACGTTCTCAATCGGTTCTGTTTTTTTGAGAAAATTTCCTTCTAAGTCAAAAAACAGTTCTATAGCCGAAGAATTTTTCGACTCCCCTTTTATTTCGATACAGTAATAACTTTTATCCCCGGGCTCTTTTACCAACTGGACATTTTTTATTGAATACCCCTTGCTTTTATAATTTTTCTTGAAGTATTCATTGGCAGGGCTTGGAATTTCACTCGTGCTTATGGCGAATTTGGATAAAAGCCACTCTCCGTCAGTACCGTATGTGGAAGTTATTTTCTGGTTCTCAGAAATGCAGAAAACATTATAATTATCATCTTCCTTTGTCCATGAAACATTAGATGCATCAGCATACTGCTTTTTGAAGTCTTCAACAGCAGAAGACGGGACATCCTGTTCTTTGAGGTGCTGCTGTGCCTTTACAAAAAAAGTTGTAAAACTGAATAATACCGATAAATAAATGATTTTTGTTTTCATAATATGTCAAAATAATAGTTAATAATCAGCAAAGTTATTAAATTTAACTCAGAAAATTTCATTTTTGATCAAAGTTTGATTCCTGTCAGGCCCCACAGAAATAATTGATACCGGCAGTTCCGTTTCTTTTTCAATGATATCAACATATTGCATGAGTTCCTGAGGCAGCCGGTCTATTGATTTTAATTCTGTTAGTCTTGTTTTCCACCCCTTATATTCTTTATAAACAGGTTTAATCTTTTTGCAGGATATTTCAAAAGGCAGATAGTCTATGGTCTTGTTGTCCATCTCATAACTGTTGCAGATGTTGATTTTGTCAAAAGGTGTAAGTACATCAGCTTTTGTCATGATAAGGTGTGTAGTGCCGTTGAGCATTATGGAATATTTCAGTGCAACCATGTCGAGCCATCCGCACCTTCTCGGCCTGCCTGTTGTGGAGCCGAATTCATGCCCTTCATTACGCATGAGCTCGCCTTTTTCATCTGACAGTTCTGTGGGAAAAGGCCCGCTGCCTACTCTTGTGCAGTATGCTTTGAAAACACCCATGACTTTTCCTATTTTATCAGGGGATACGCCCAGTCCTGTACATGCCCCGGCAGATATGGTGTTTGAAGATGTCACAAAAGGGTAGGAGCCGAAATCTATATCAAGCATGGTGCCCTGTGCCCCCTCTGCCAGAATGCGTTTTTTGTTTTTTATTGCGTTATTGATGTAATATTCGCTGTCGATTATCCTGAATTTTGCAAGCTTTTTAACGGACTCAAACCATTTTTCTTCATATTCCTTAAAACCGAAACCGTCTATAAGGTATTTGTCAACATCAAATTTTGAGTGGTTGATAATATCCATGTGGCATTTTTTGAGATGATCATAGCGTTTACGAAAATCATCTAAAAGTATATCTCCGACCCTTATGCCGTTTCTGCCGGTTTTATCGGAATAAGTAGGGCCGATACCTTTTAGTGTTGAACCTATTTTTGATTTGTCTTTGATAAATTCATAAACTGCATCAAGCAGTCTGTGTGAGGGCAGTATCAGGTGGGCTTTTTTTGAGATCAGCAGGTTGTCTTCAATCCTTATATTTTTTGCTTTTATCTTCAGGGCTTCCTTTTCGAAAATAACAGGGTCAATTATTACACCGTTTCCTATGATGTTGATTATATTGTCATGGAAAATGCCCGAAGGTATCGTATGCAGTACATGTTTTTCGCCGTCAAATTCAAGGGTATGCCCTGCATTGGGCCCCCCCTGGAACCTTGCTATTATGTCGTAATGTGGTGTCAGAACATCCACTATCTTGCCTTTTCCTTCATCTCCCCACTGGAGGCCTAGTAAAATATCTACTTTCATTTTAATTATATACGTTTAACATTTTCAATTCCGTTTATTCTTTTGAACCTGCTTACAAGGTTATCCATTTGTTCCCTGTTAAGCACATAAAGCATGATAACTCCTTCAAAGATACCGTCATTTCCTTCAAAGCAGATGGATTTTATGTTGATGTTCTCATCTTCAGAAACAATTCTGGTGATATTATTTACAATACCTACTTTGTCAATACCTGTGAATTTGATGCCTACCAGGAATGATATCAGTTCGTCATTTGTCAGCCTTGCTTTGATAATTTTGTCGCCATGTTTTGACATTAATTTTATGGCTTCATCGCAGTTGACCCTGTGCAGGTTTATTTTGCCATCGGTTCCTTCAAATCCTACAATTTCATCACCGGGTATAGGGTTGCAGCAATGTGAAAAGCTGTAATTGCTTTTATTTTCCCTTCCTTTTATTGCAAGTTTTTCAGGCTTGCTCTTTATGTAATCAACGACGCCGTCAATAAAACTCATTGGTTTGATATCTTTTGCTTTGACAAGTGTGAGATAGCGCCGCCATTTCTTTCTGTCGTTGATAAAAGCTTTAAAGTCTTTTTCTTTTACTTTGTTCAGTGCGATATTATAAAAGAGGTCGTTCTCACTGCCGATATCCAGATATTCCCTTAGTTTTTCGATATTGGAATCATCGTATTCAATTTTGTATTTTATGAATTTCTGTTTAAGGTCTTCCTTGCCTTCTTCAATGATTTTCTTTCTTTCCTTTTTCAGTTCTTCTTCGATGTTGGACTTGGCTCTTGCCGTTAGCACATAGCTTAACCATTCGGAATTCGGTTTTTGCCTGGCCGAGGTGATGATTTCAATCTGGTCGCCGCTTCTTAACTGGTAACTTAAAGGCACCAGCAGATGATTGACTTTTGCGCCTATACAGGTGTTTCCTACCTGAGAGTGTACGCTGTATGCAAAGTCAAGGACAGTAGAGCCTTTCGGCAAAGTTCTCATTTCTCCTTTGGGGGTGAAGGCAAAAATTTCGTCAGAGAACAGGTTGAGTTTGAATTCATCAAGAAAGTCAAGAGCGTTTGATTCAGGGCTTTGCAGCAGTTCACGGATTCTTTTAAGCCATTTGTCCAAAGCATTTTCAGCACTTTCCGCATCATTTTCTTTATATTTCCAGTGGGCTGCATAACCTCTTTCCGCTATGTCGTCCATTCTTTCGGACCTTATCTGCACTTCAACCCACTGTCCCGACTGGCTCATAACAGTGGTATGCAAAGCTTCATACCCGTTGGCTTTAGGAGTGGAGATCCAGTCACGCAGGCGGTCAGGATAAGGGCGGTATGAATCCGTAACTGCAGAATACACTTTCCAGCAGTCTGTTTTCTCCGATTCTATAGGGGTGTCAATAACTATTCTTATTGCAAGCAGGTCAAAGA
>CAZSJF010000089.1:1996-9228 GCA_964606705.1 uncultured Bacteroidales bacterium | reverse complement strand
TTACGCAGATTGAAAAATAATGTAAAATCATTCTCTATACAAATTTAGCAATACCTTATTTTGTTTTTACCAGTTTAAATCCTGCAGAATTCGCTTTGTTTCCGATGACTTTAACATAATAAATGCCGGATGCCAGTTCAGATGTGTTTATTTCAACAGGCTGGCTTATGATTGGACTGATGTCTTTTGTAATTAAGGTTTTTCCAAGCAGGTTAAAGACTGTTATGTTGTAATTATTGCCATCAGCATTTTCGATTAATATGTTTACATAATTGTTGCATGGATTCGGATAGTACCGTATCTGCATACCGTTGCTGCCTGAATATATGGATTTGTCAACACTGTTAAAAGTTGAGTCGTTATCTGAGGGCTGCTGAAATCCCTGTGTTAGAATAATGTCATTACCTGAAAATGTTGCAATAATTCCCTGTCCTATTGTATAATCTACCTGGAGAGAGTCATCTTTATATGAATGTCCGCTGCTTGAAATGGCCTGCCTCTGAATACTTTCTTTGCATAATAATCTTATATCTATGTTGTCAATGTAGTAATACGACATGATGGCTTTGAAACTGCCGTAATTGCTGCTTATGATGTTGCCGGGATACAGGTCCGCAAGCCCGGAGGAATAATCATTTTTAAAATTTCCTATGGTGATATATCCTTCGCCTCCTGTTGCTTTAATGGTATCGGAAATCAAAGTCCAGTTTACAGTATCTGTGATGCCGGATGTTTCAACCTGCGGTGCTGCTTCTATAACATCTGTGTTTGATGAAGAAACAGGTTCAGATGAAAGATACGCCCCCAATCTGGCACCGACTCTGGATTTTGAAGACAGCAATGTGTAAAAGCTGATTATATATGTAGAGTCTTTTACCAGGTTTTCAGAAAGTTTCTGCTGTATGTATTCCCTGTAATTGAAATAGCCGGAGTTGGAATATGGCTTGATAACTGATGCTGTATCTTCAACTATATATGCTATCAGCCCTGCATATCCGCTGCTGCTGTCAGCAGGTACGGCATAACCTGCAAAGTTCGACGGCACATCCATGTTCCAGTTATATACATTATCCGAATTGAAGCATTCATTGAAATAATCCGATGTCCCTGATGTTGCATTATACCAGTTGTCAGCCAGATATATCTGTCCTAAATTATCCGGGCATTCTGAAAAGTCCTCAAATCCGCCATTTATTACGATATCATTATTTTTATAGCCTTCATTATTTGTTTCAGACAGTATTGTGATCTCTTTTGAAAAGGAAATATTTAAATCTTTTATATACAGGCTTATTTTGTATTTGCCGGGATTGTTGTAAATATGATAGTTGTTGTCCAGTCCCTGCTGTATGATATCGCAATCTGAATTGATGTGTGCAGGATTTTTACTGCAGTCATCACCGAAATTCCAGATAAAAGTTTTTTCGGAATATTTGTTGTCCGAGGTATTTATAAATTTTATTTTTTCGCCTGTTTTATAAATATCCTTGGTGGTTGTAAATGAAATATCCTGCGGGTAAGCATATATGCTTAAGATTAAACAACTGAATATTGCCGGTGTTATCCTGTTCATTAATTTAACTGGAAGAATAGAGTTTATACCGAATAAAGTATTTTGTTGAATTTATATATTAAATTTTTCTTTGTGTAACTTTGTGTCTTCTCAGTGTAACTCTGTGTAATAGTTGTTTCACAAAGGTTCACAGAGATTTCACAGAGGTTCACAAAGTGATTATATATCAGGTTGTTTATATTTTTTCAAAATCAGTGATATAATTTTTAATTCGGTGTAAACTCTAATATATTGTTATTAATTTAATCCCGGATCTATAGGTGCATTAGCCCATAAAACATTTTCATTGCCCATGTTTTTCATAATATCTCTCCACATTGTCTGAGGGCTTTTGTATGAGAAATGTTTCTTCTCCGCATTTGCAACAATCCATGAGTTTTCCTTCATCTCTTTGTCAAGCTGATTGGGTTCCCAGCTCGAATAGCCGATAAAGAAAGTTATCTCGTTAGGTTTTATTTTATTTTTTGAAATTAACTCTTTGATCATTTCATAATCTCCGCCCCAATAAAGCCCTTTGATGATCTCTGAACTTTTGTTTATTTTTTTGCCGAGGGTGTGGATGGCATACAGATTATCTGTCCTTACCGGTCCGCCAAGATACAACGGTAAATTGAATTTGGAAGTGTTTGGTAGGACTTCATTGAGTTTTATTTTGGTGGGTTTATTGATTATCACACCATAGGAGCCTTCTTTACTGTTATGGTCAACAAGCAAAACAACCGAGCGGCTGAAATAGTGGTCGCTGAGCAGTGGCTCGGCAATCAATAGTTTTCCTTTACCCGGTGTCAGTTTATTGTTATCCATAGGAATAAATTAGGTTGCAAATAAAAGATTAATAAAGAATAAATGCAAACATAGTTTGATAAATTTTTACAATACTGATTAATTAACAATACCACGTGAATATCTTGCGTTAATATTTATTTTTCAGATACAAATAAAAAGTATTTTTAAGCAGTTATTCTAAACTGCATGAGAAAAATCAAGATATTATTTTTCGTAGTAATTTTATTTCTTACATGTGCCTATGCCGTTTATAATACTGATGATGAAAAGGCGGAATTAAAAGCAAAAACTATTTACGATCTGATTGACTCCCCATGGGTTGATTCGGTATATAATTCAATGACTACCGAAGAACGTATTGCGCAGCTGCTCATGATAAGGGTGAACCTTAATGAAGATTCGGTTTATTACAGCCATATAGACAGTCTGGTAAGCATATATAAAGTAGGTGGAATATGCCTGTTTAAAGGCAAGGGCCTTGTGAAGCAGGTGTCGCTTACAAATCATTTTCAGAGTATTTCAAAAGTGCCGCTCCTTGTTTCTATTGATGCGGAATGGGGACTGGCTATGAGGCTTGACAGCACTATATCTTTTCCCAGGCAGATGATGCTTGGTGCAATTCATGATGACAGCCTTGTTTATGAATTCGGAAAAGAGATGGCAAGGCAATGTAAGAGGATGGGCATACATATTAACTTTGCTCCTGTTGTGGACATTAACAGCAATCCGCTGAATCCTGTCATCAACAGCCGTTCGTTCGGAGAGAACAAATATAATGTGGTGAGAAAAGGAATTATGTACATGAACGGCATGCAGGATAACGGTATTATTGCATGTGCAAAGCATTTTCCGGGACACGGCGACACTGATAAGGATTCGCATAAAGACCTGCCTGTTATCGGCCATTCAAAGGAATATATGGATTCCGTTGATCTGTTCCCTTTCCGCGAACTCATAAGCAGGGGGCTTAACAGTATTATGGTTGCCCATTTGTATGTGCCTGCTTATGACACATCAAAAAATACTGCTACCACGCTTTCCAGAATTGTTGTAACCGACCTGCTTAAAAATAAAATGAATTTCAAAGGCCTTGTTTTTACAGATGCATTGAATATGAAAGGTGTAAGCAGCTTTAATAAACCCGGTGAACTTGAAGTTAAAGCGTTGATAGCAGGAAATGATGTCCTGCTCCTGCCTGAAGATGTTCCCAAAGCTGTTTCGGAAATCAAAGCAGCAGCTGACAGCGGCCGTATCTCGTATAAAGATATTGAAGAGAAATGTAGAAAAATCCTTGCTGCGAAAAAATGGGCAGGGCTTGATAATTACAAGCCTGTTAAAATAAAAAATATATATGATGACCTCAATAATACTGAAGCCAGGTTTATACGAAGAAAATTAATAGAGTCGTCAGTAACGGTTTTGAAGAATAATGATATTATCCCGCTGAAAATAAATGATTCATTGAAGTATGCTTCAGTAGCAATAGGAACAAAGAATGTCACCCCTTTTCAGCAGACGTTAAGCAATAATATTAAAATCGACAATTATAACATTAAAAGTACGGCTTCATATTCTGATATAAAATTGCTTGTTAATAAACTGTCAAAATATGATTATGTGATTATAGGAATACACAATACAAATTATCTGGTGAAAGATAATTATGGTATAACACAGAAGAGCATTGATTTTATTGACTTGCTTAAACAGAAGACAAAGGTCATCCTTGATATCTTTGCAGTTCCTTATTGCCTGGAGCGATTCTCTGACAATAAAAATATTGAAGCACTAATCATATCATATCAGGACGAGGAAATTATACAAAGGATTTCGGCAGAGGTTATTTTAGGAGGTGTTCAGGCAAAAGGCAGTCTGCCTGTTTCCTGTTCAGTTCAGTTTCCTGTAAATTCGGGTTTAAATACAGATAAAGCACAGCACCTGATTGTAACTTCTTCCGATGCTGTCGGTATCCCTGAAGAACAGTTGTCGCTGATCGACAGTATGGCGATAAACGGTATTAAAGCCAGAGCATATCCCGGCTGCCAGATACTGGCTGTAAAAGATGGTAAAATATTTTATTACAAGTCTTTTGGTTATCATACTTATGACAGCATAAGGCCTGTGAAAAATACTGATATATATGATCTCGCTTCCGTGACGAAAGTAGCAGCCACAACACTTGCTGCCATGAAACTTTATGATGAGGGTAAGTTAAATGTTGATTCGACACTTGTTAAATACCTGCCTTATCTCAAAGGTTCCAACAAGGCGGATATCGTAATAAGGGATATGATGGCCCATCAGGCAAGGCTTAAAGACTGGATCCCTTTTTATCTGAGAACAGTAAAGAATGGAAAACCTGATCCTGATCTTTACAGCAAGGTTAAGACATCTAAATTCCCCTACCGTGTAGCTGACAGTATGTATATACGCAAAGATTACCGTGATACAATAGTGAAAAGGATCGTAGAATCTAGACTGTGTGAAAAAAAGGAATATAAGTACAGCGACCTTGGCTTTTATTTTCTTATGCAGATCGTTGATTCTGTCACAGGAAAAACTCTTGATGAATATGTGAGGAAGAATTTCTATATTCCTATGAACCTTAGAAATACAGCATATTGCCCCAGAAAATATTTTTCTCTGGAAAGAATTGTGCCAACAGAATATGATAAAAATTTCAGGGGAAAGGTTATACAGGGAGATGTGCATGATCCGGGAGCTGCCATGCTCGGAGGCGTATGCGGGCATGCAGGATTGTTCTCTGATGCATATGATCTCGCTGTTATTATGCAGATGCTCTTGCAGGGCGGTGTTTATGATGGCAGAAGATATTTACAGGATTCGACAGTTAAAAAGTTCACCAGCTATCAGTTTCCTGAAAACGACAACAGGAGAGGTCTTGGCTTTGACAAACCATTTATAAATGATGAAGGAGGCCCTGCATGCAATAGTGCTTCGAAAAACAGCTTCGGGCATTCCGGCTTCACAGGAACTTACGTGTGGGCTGACCCTGACGAAAACCTTATTTTTGTTTTCCTTTCAAACAGGGTTTATCCTGATGCGGAAAATGATAAGATCTTAAAAATGAATATCAGGACGGACATACAGCAATTGCTCTATGATATTATCCGTAAAACTGATATGTCTGAAAGAAAAGATACACATTAAAGTTTGGAGTTCGGAGTTTGGAGTTTGGAGTTATTTTAATAGGTGTCTATTGCTACTTCAGTAACTCTAAACTCCAAACTCTAAGTACTCCGAACTAATTTTATCTTATGCTTATTTTTCTGGATATGATTCCGTATTCATTTTGAATATGTACAATGTAAATTCCGGGATTGATATCATTTAAAGGTATTTCTGTCTCAGGTGGGTTGATAGTGAGTGATTTTATTTCCTGTCCGATAAGATTGCACAATATTAATCCGGCTTTGCCTGTTTTTGCATCCATTTTAATAAACAGGGTTTTATCATATGAATATACGGATATATCTTTTAACGGATTATGTTCATTTATTCCTGATATGCTTGTTTCGCCCGGTGAGATAGTGTCATCGGGTGTTGTTTTATAAGCGTAGTCTTTGATTTTGAAGTATGATGCAAAGGCTGATACATCCAGCCTTGCCCAGCCGTAATGCCATTCGTTGTTTATCTTTATTCTTAAGTTCAGGTACCTGTCAGTTATGCCTATCCATCTGCCGATATAATAATTGTCGGTCTTAACAGCCATTACCAGCTTGTCTCCGTTCTTCCAGTCCTGATGGGCAAAATTAGGATACTGAAATTTTTTTGAAGCAAAAGGAAAGTCAAAATTACAGGCCAGCACTTCATTGTTTGCCAGTGTTTTTAAATAAACTGCGGGAGCTGTCGTAGAAGTGTATGAGCTGGGATATGAACCTGTTTGAAATGTGATAGTTCCATATTTCTGGGAAATTCTGAAATCCGATATTCCGTTATTATCAAGGTCCAGATTATAAGAACCACTCGCAATAGTTATATCAGGGTTGATGTCAGTATATATTATTTGTCCGTCAGAAATATTGTTTATGGCAGCAGCTATAGTGGCCGCGGCTAATTTTGAATAATTCCCGATTTTTTTTCTTATATCAGAGGTCCCTTTATTAACAGGAGTTTTCATAGTTGTCAGTTGTATTGGTTTTTTATAGTCCTTATTTTAGTAAAGTAACATGTCCATAAATTGTTTTTACCTGATTATTGAGATCTTTATAAGTTACGAACCACGGGTATACACCAACCGGACACGTTTCGTTATTGTAAGTCCCGTCCCATCCCTTATCAATATCTTTTGTATTAAAAATTAATTGCCCCCACCTGTTGAATATAAACATTTCAAACTCAAGAATATTGAGATATGCGGGCATGAAATATTCATTTTTTTCATCTCCGTTAGGGGTATATGCATCCGGCATCCATAGTTCTGTCGGCAGGCATTCGCTGACTATTACAGTATCGGAATCAGAGCCGCAGTCATTTACAGCCATAACCCAGTATGTATCGGGATTGTCAATATTATATATCTGAGAGGTGCTTCCGTCCTGCCATTGATAATCTGCAGAGTCAGTGCCTGCATTTAATATTGCGCTTGTGCCTGCATACATGCAGAAGTCATTTCCCAGATCAATTGACGGCTCATTGCCGGTTTCTATAACTATTGTGTCTCTGTCTTTGCATCCGTTGGTGTCTGTTACTTCCAGCCGGTATGTTCCCGAAACAGTAATATTTAGAACAGAATCCGTTGAATAATCGGACCATAAGTAATTTTCTGCAATAATGGGTGAAAATAATTTAAAAGTATCGGTGTTGCAGATGATGGTATCCTCGCAACACCACCCCAAACACACCCAACACA
>CAZSJF010000089.1:1194-1986 GCA_964606705.1 uncultured Bacteroidales bacterium | reverse complement strand
GTGTTTGGTGTTGGTGGTCTCGCCGAGGTCTATCTTTATATCACTCACATTTATTTTAACATATACCGTATCTGAAATATTGCAGGTGTTCGGGTCGGTGGCAATGAGCATAACATTATAAATGCCTGTTTGGTTGAAAATATGTGTGGGCTGTAATGCGGATTCACTTGTGCCGTCATCATAATCCCAGAAATAACTTGGAGCATTAGTGCTGTTGTTTGTAAAAGAAACAGATAAAGGGATGCATCCTTTTTCAGGATTTGCATAAGCTTCAGCATGAACGAAAGTGTTGAAATTTATTTTAAAGAATCCGATATCATAATTACCCTGTGTAAGGTTGTACGGACAATAAGCATTGGGAGTTGTTTGTATCCATTCGGCAGTACAAAAGGCTTCGTAAACGGAACCTTCATTATCGAATCTGTTAATGCCTAAATGTGTATGCTCCCCATTGAAGTAAGTTCCGAATTTAATACCATTCATGTCAGGAGTGAAAACTGCTAAATAAGATTCTCCTGAAGTCTCAATGGCATCAGAAGTTGTTTCGAGGTTTGGAGGTGCACCTAAACATGAGGTATATATGAATTGGCATGAATCAACCATAAAAGCATTAGGATATCCTAATGGGGGCGTATTTCCTGTTGCATTTGTTGAAAACAATAATGTGCTTAAATCACTGCTGAATTTTGCTATAAAATTATTTGCACTGGGTTGTGAGTATGTTCCGACAGGTGTGACAGGAACTGTTCCTGTCACACCTGTCGAAACCCACACCCAAACACACCCAACACA
>CAZSJF010000089.1:0-1184 GCA_964606705.1 uncultured Bacteroidales bacterium | reverse complement strand
TGTGTTGGGTGTGTTTGGTGTTTTTGTTGTAAAGGATAATAGCGGCAATATTTATATTTTCGGCACAGGAACTGTTCCTGTGCCGAAAATATAAATATTGCCGCTATTATCCTTTTCAACAAATAAAGAATGTTCCTCATTATTTGCGCCGAAAAATGAAGAATATGTTAATGAAGACCCGTTATTTGTAAGTTTCGCAATAAAGCCGTCACTGATGCCACCCTGAGATGAAGGGTATGCAGAACCCGGTGTTGAAGGAAACGTATTATCTCCGGCAGTGCCTGTTATATAAACGTCATAATTATCATCTATTAATAAACTGGCAGTGTAATCATCTCCATTGCCGCCAATGTAAGTGCTCCATAATAAATCTGATAAATCATTATCAAATTTACATACAAAGCCGTCCATAGCACCTTTCAGGGAAGTCTGATATGAGCCTGGTGTTGTTGGGAGATCCGTAGAATTTGTTGGGCCGGTTATATAGCAATTGTCATTATCGTCAACTTCTATTTCGCTGTAATTATAATTAAGTGAAAAATAACCCTCATCACTGCTTCCTCCGAGGTATGTGGAACCTAAAAGCGGCGGTGCGCCGTCTGAACGGAATTTTGTTATTACAATATCATACCCGCCGTTCAGACTGTTATCATAAGCATTTGCTGTTGTCGGATAATTCGTTGCGTTTGTCCATCCCAGGAGATATAATTCGTCATTATTATTGACAAATAAGCTTAACGGTTGATTATCAGGCCAACTTGTCGCGTCTCCTCCTATATAAGTGGCATATATCAGGTTAGAGCCGTCAGCATTTAATTTACTTATAACGATATCTGACCCTGACCCGGAAAAATTGGTTTGGAAAGCACCTATTGTTGCCGGGTAGCCGTTGCCGAATCCAATGCCTCCTGTATATATGTTCCCGTGCTTGTCGTATGTTGATGTTCCACCCCAGTTTTCTGTAACTGAACCGGAGTAAGTGCTTACAATTACTGTGGGGTCTATAATCAATGAATATTTTTTATTATATCCTTCAGGGAATTCAAAAGTGACAATGTTGTTATTACAGGCATAATTGCATTTAACCTCAGTTTCTTTATTATTGAAAACCACCAACCAAACACACCCAACACACCAAACACACCCACACACCAAACACACCCAACACACCAAACACACCCACA
>CAZSJF010000088.1:0-9254 GCA_964606705.1 uncultured Bacteroidales bacterium | reverse complement strand
TGTCAGCAAAAGAAAAGGGGAAATATTAAATATTGAAACCAGGAAAGATTTTTTGATCATAGAATTCAGTATTCCTGCCAGAGGATTGATTGGCCTTACAAATGTGATTTTAACTGCAACCGAAGGTGAAGCAGTTATTGCCCATCGCTTTAAAGCCTATGAACCCTGGAAGGGGGAAATGCAGACTCGTAATAATGGTTCATTGATTGCTATGGAAACAGGCACCGCAATTGCTTATTCTATAAATAAACTTCAGGATAGGGGGAATTTTTTTGTTGAACCTTTTGATGAAATATACGCAGGGCAGATTATAGGCGAAAATTCAAAAACCGGAGACATTATTGTTAATCTTATAAAAACAAAGAAACTCAGTAATATGAGAGCTTCCGGTTCAGATGAAAAAATATTTTTAACTCCTGCCATTAAATTCTCTCTGGAAGAAGCTATGGAATACATAAAAGTTGATGAATATGTTGAAGTAACTCCAAAATCAATACGGTTACGTAAAATAATTTTGGATGAACACGAGAGAAAACGCTCCCTTAAGTGATTCAATAAAAAAGGCAGTAAATTATTAATACTAAAAAAAGATACTCTAATTGACAATTCTATTAAGGATGGCAGTGCGGTTCTTCATTTGATACCATATCGGGTAGACAAATAGTATAATAAATTATATAAACAGATTAAATTTTTCTATATTTGTTATAGATAATTTTATTTTCATAACTTAAAAATATGAAAAAACTTTACATTTTATTAATAGCTTTATTTACTTTAAATATAGTCAATGCACAATGGCAACAATGTACAGCTGGATTACCTGAAAATGTTAGTGTTTGGTCAATAGCAATAAGTGATACAAATATCTTTGCTGGGACTTGGGGTCATGGTGTTTACTTGTCAACAAATAATGGTACAAGTTGGACTTCTGTGAATAATGGATTACCCACAGACGCTGATGTTATATCAATGGCAATAAGCGGGTCAAATATTTTTGCCGGTACTGATGGAAATGGTGTATACTTATCAACAAATAATGGAACAAGTTGGGCTTCTGTGAATAATGGATTATCTATTTATATTGATGATTGGTCAATAGCGATAAACGGAGCAAATATTTTTCTTGGTACTAATGGTTATGGTATTTATTTATCAACAAATAACGGTGGAAGCTGGACTGCTGTTAATAGCGGATTACCTATGAGTGATCATATTTTATCAATAGCGATAAACGGGACAAATATTTTTGCTTGTACTGATGTTGATGGCGTTTACTTATCAACAAATAATGGTGGAAGCTGGACTGCTAAGAATAATGGTTTGCCCACAATTGTTTTTGTTCAGTCAATGGTCATAAGCGGTACAAATATTTTTGTAGGAACTGCTGGTGATGGAGTTTACCTATCAACAAATAACGGTGGAAATTGGACTGCTGTAAATAATGGGTTACCAATAAATGTTTCTGTGCATTCAATGGTCATAAGCGGTACAAATATTTTTATAGGAACTGGTGATGGTGTTTACCTATCAACAAATAACGGTGGAAGCTGGACTGCTGTAAATAATGGATTACCTGAAGATATTACTGTTCAATCAATAGCGATAAGCGGAACAAATATTTTTGCTGGTATTTTTGAGGACGGTATATGGAAACGGCCTTTATCAGAAATGCAGGTAAATGAAATAAATAATACTGATAATATTGCTGTTTATCCAAATCCTGCAAAAGATAATGTAACAATTGCTGTATCAAATTCTAATCCACAAAAAGCAACAGCAGAAATATTTGATATACAAGGCAGACAATATATTTCAAAAGCAATAAACAGCCAATCTACAGATATTGATATTTCAGGTCTGGCAAAAGGGGTGTATATGCTTAAAGTAACAGGGCAGGATATAAGCGAGGTCAGGAAAATAGTGAAAAATTAGCTTTTTTGTTACTATATTGTTACTCGAAAAAACAAAGAATCTGTAATTTTATTTTGAAGTAAAAATAGTTGCAAGATTAACTTCGTTGATCTTGAAGGGGGGGGCTTTACAATTCGAAACCTCGCAGCGCAGATGCGCTGCTGATTTTATTATTTTGTCGCTTCAGCTTTCATGCAAGCATGAGCTTTGCTCCAAAATAATAAAACCCATCAGTACCTGATGGGTTTCTCGTTGTAGCGGGGGCAAGATTCGAACTTACGACCTTCGGGTTATGAGCCCGACGAGCTACCACTGCTCCACCCCGCAATATATCGCTATTTTAAAATAATTCCTTAATAACAATTGCAGTGCAAAGATATATTTTGTTTCTTTGTTATACAATAATTTTGATATTTATTTTTAAATGACACATAAAGCAGGTTTTGTTAATATAATCGGAAATCCTAATGTCGGGAAGTCCACTCTTATGAATGTTATGGTTGGTGAAAAACTTTCTGTTATCACTTCCAAGGTTCAGACAACACGCCACAGAATTATGGGAATAGTTAATGGCGAAGGGTTTCAGATAATATACTCCGACACGCCGGGAATACTTGATCCGCACCATCTCCTCCATAGATCTATGATGAAATCTATAGAAACAGCAATAGAGGATGCCGACATTTTTTTGCTGGTAACTGATGTGAACGAAAATTTTGACAAAACAGAAATACTGGATAAAATAAAAAAAACGGAAACCCCTGTCATCGTCATAATAAATAAAATAGACCTTTCAGATCAGCATAAGGTTAATGAGCTGATAAAATCGTGGAGCAAAAAGATTGATAATGCAGAAATAATACCGGCTTCAGCTATTAAAGGGTTCAATGTGGAAAAAGTTTTTAATTCAATATTGGACAGGCTTCCTGAAGCACCGGCTTATTTTTCTAAAGATGAACTGACAGATAAAGCCGAAAGATTTTTTATTTCGGAAATAATACGTGAAAAAATACTTCTTTACTATCAGCAGGAAATACCATACTGCTCCGAAGTGGTTGTGGAGTCATTTAAGGAGGATGAGAAAATAATACGGATACAGGCAGTTATCTACGTTGACCGTGAAACGCAAAAGGCAATATTGATAGGAAATAAAGGAAAGGCCATTAAAAAGACAGGCATTGAATCGAGAAAAGATATAGAGAACTTTTTTCAGAAGCACGTTTATTTGGAATTGTTTGTCAAAGTGAGCAAAGACTGGCGTAATAATGAAAATCAGTTACGCAGGTTCGGATATATAAATTAAATTGAACTCAAAACTCTTAACTCGTAACTCAAAACTCGTAACTTAATAATATGGGAAATATAGTTGCAATAGTAGGCAGGCCTAATGTGGGGAAATCCACCTTTTTCAACAGGCTCACTAAGAGCAGGGATGCTATTGAAGACTCGGTGAGCGGCGTAACCCGCGACAGGCATTACGGTAAAAGCGACTGGAATGGTAAGGAATTTTCAGTTATTGATACGGGCGGCTATGTCGAAAATTCAGATGATGTCTTTGAAGCAGAAATATCAAAACAGGTGCATCTTGCAATTGAAGAGTCAAATGCTATTGTATTTATGGTTGATGTTAAGGAAGGACTGACACTTTTGGACCAGGATGTTGCAAAAATATTGAGGAAGTCAAAGAAAAAAATATTCCTTGTTGCAAATAAAGTGGATAATAATATTCTTATTAATGATTCGGCTCAGTTTTATAAATTAGGGCTTGGTAAAGTATATTGCATATCTTCAGTAAGTGGGAGCGGTACAGGCGACCTGCTTGATGATGTCGTAAAGGAGTTTGAAGATTCTGACGGGGAAGATGATTCGGATTTGCCCAGATACACCATAGTGGGAAGGCCTAATGTGGGGAAGTCCACTTTTATCAATGCATTGCTGGGAAAAGAAAGAAATATAGTTACGGAAATACCAGGCACGACAAGAGATTCCATCTGCACACGTTATAATAAGTTCGGGTTTGACTTTGCTCTTGTTGATACAGCAGGATTGCGTAAAAAAAATAAAGTTGAAGAAAATATAGAATTCTATTCTGTTATGCGTTCAATAAGGGCAATAGAAAATGGCGATGTTTGCATACTGATCATTGATGCTGTCTCAGGAATGGAATCCCAGGATATTAATATTTTCCGCCTTATTGAAAGAAATAAAAAAGGAGCAGTCATACTTGTAAACAAATGGGACCTGGTTGAAAAACACTCAAAGTCTGTTAAAGAATATGAAAAAAAGATTAAAGAAACTATTGCCCCTTTTACTGATGTTCCCATAATATTCATTTCAGCCTTAAATAAACAACGCATATTTAAAGCCCTTGAAGAAGCCCATAAAGTATATAAGAACAGGCAGAAAAGAATCCCTACGTCCATGCTGAATGATGCCCTGTTGCCTGTAATAAAAGAGAATCCGCCTCCTTATGTAAAAAGCAAATATGTAAGGATCAAATATGTTACACAGATACAGACTCATTACCCGTCATTTGTATTTTTCTGCAACCTGCCGCAATATGTTAAAGAACCTTATAAAAGGTTTCTGGAAAATAAAATAAGGGAAATGTTTGACTTCAGCGGGTGCCCTGTACAAATATATTTCAGGGAAAAATAGTTTTATTATGATTAATTCATAACCTTTGTGAAACCTTTGTGTCTTAGAGTCTTTGTGGCAAAAATTTAAAACGCCACTAAGCCACCAAGACACTAAGAAACACTAAGATGTAATGTTTTTTGAATTAATCAGTTTATAATCAGCTTGCTATTAAACTTTGCCTGTTAATAAATTCTTTCCCGGGCTAAATTATTGCAAAAGCTAATATTTTATATTTGTCTGATTTATTATATCGCTGTTCGCTGTAAAACAATAGTTTATTGTAATTTTATTATATGCCGGAATACATAAAGATTAAAAAAGGGCTTGACATTAAACTTCTAGGAGAAGCTGAAAAAGCTGAGGCTTTTAATTATGTTTCTTCAACTTATGCGATAAAACCTACTGATTTCACAGGTATTCTCCCAAGGCTTTCAGTTAATATTGGCGACATAGTTAAAGCAGGCACCCCTCTTTTTTGTGATAAATATCAGGAAGAAATACTTTTTACTTCCCCTGTTAGCGGAAAGGTAATAGAAATAAAACGTTGTGATAAAAGAGAACTTCGGGAAATTATAATAGATGCCGATGAAGAAATTCAATATATCCCTTTTGAAAAAGCAAATCCCAGTGACCTTAGCAGGGAAGAAATAATCAGCCGGTTGATAAAAGCCGGTATATGGCCGCTGATAAGGCAAAGGCCTTACTCTGTGATTGCTGACCCTAAAGCCAAACCGAAATCTATTTTCATTTCAGCATTTGACAGCAATCCGCTTGCACCTGATAACGATTATGTTGTACATGGTAAAGGCGAAATATTTCAGACAGGCATTGATGCTGTTGTTAAACTTACTGATGGTAAAGTGCATATTAATATAAATGCAGGAGAAACTCCTTCAAAAGTTTTTGTTAATTCTAAAGGTGCACAGGTGCAGATAAATAAGATATCAGGGCCTCACCCTGCCGGCAATATAGGAGTACAGATACACCATATTGACCCTATAAATAAAGGTGATGTCGTCTGGTATTTGTATCCGCAGGATATATTGACAATAGGCAGGTTTTTTATGCAGGGCAGGTATGATGCTACAAAGATTGTAGCTCTCACAGGGCCGGAAGTGATACGCCCGAGATACTACAAAATACTGTCAGGGGCATCAATAAAAAATATGGTTCAGGATAATGTTAAAAAAAGAGATAACAGGTATATAAGCGGAAATGTGTTAACCGGTAAAAAAATTGAACAGGACGGATATATCGGCTTCTATGATACACAGGTTACTGTTATTCCTGAATCGGTAAATCCGGAATTGTTGGGGTGGCTCGGCCCGGGATTTGGAAAATATAGCGTTTCCAGAACTTTTTTTTCCTGGATATGCCCGTCTAAAAAGTGGAGTCTTAATACAAATTATTATGGCTCACAAAGGCCTTTTGTCATGACCGGGGAATATGAAAAATATTTTCCTATGGATATTTTGCCTGTCCAGCTTCTGAAAGCTGTTATTCTCAAAGATGTTGAACTGATGGAGAAACTGGGGATATATGAAGTAGCCGGGGAAGATTTTGCATTGTGTGAGTATGTCTGCACTTCTAAAACAGAATGTCAGGAAATAATCAGGGAAGGATTGGAAATCATCAGGAAAGAACTTAGTTAATACAATCAAATTTCATATAAATGAAATCTTTTTATAAATTTCTTAATAATATCAGGGAAAATAATTTTGAAAAATGGCCACCTCTGCTTGAAAGTCTTAAATCATTCCTGTATATATTGCCAAATCCCACAAAAAAAGGCTGCCATGTAAGAGATGCAATGGATCTCAGAAGAACCATGGCATTTGTTATTGTTGCACTGCTTCCCTGCCTGCTTTTCGGAATGTGGAATATTGGGCATTTCCATTTTCTTTCAATTGGAAAACAGGTTGCATTCTGGGATAAATTTCTGTTTGGATTGTTTAAAATATTGCCTGTAATATTTGTGACTTACCTTGTCGGATTCGGAATTGAATTTGTCTTTGTTTTTTTAAGGAAACATGAGATATATGAAGGATTCCTTGTAACAGGTCTGTTGATACCTTTAATCCTGCCGGCTGATGTGTCTCTCTGGATGGTGGCGTTAGCTACTGCATTTGCAGTAATAATAGGGAAAGAAGTATTTGGGGGAACAGGAAAAAATATTCTCAATCCCGCATTGCTTGCCAAAGCTTTTTTATTCTTTGCTATGCAGCCGCAGATGTCTGGCTCTATTCCTCTGGCGGAATTCGCTGCGGCAAAGGGAAATTTAAGCATGTTTTATCAAAAATATGCAGTTTCAGATATGTTCTGGGGACTTGTTCCCGGCCCGGCAGGTGATACTTCTGTATTTGCAGTACTGCTGGGTGTTGTTATTCTTCTTTTTACAGGTATAGCCAGCTGGAGAATTATGCTCTCTGTATTTGCCGGAGGCTATGTCACAGGGTTCATATTTAATGCAGTTGCCTCAAATCCTTACATGGATTTCCCTGCATATCAGCATCTGATGCTGGGAGGTTTTGCTTTTGGCGCGGTTTTTATGGCAACAGATCCTGTCACATCAGCTCAAACCAATACAGGTAAATATATATACGGATTACTTACAGGAATTATAGCCGTTTTGATAAGGGTCTTTAATCCGTCATTCTCCGAAAGTGTTATGATAGCTATATTGTTAATGAATATAGCTGCACCCCTGATAGACCAATATGTAATTTATGTAAATATAAAAAGAAGGCTGAATAGGTCGAAAATAAAAGTATAAAAACGATACTTATCAGTTGAATCCCGCATCACGATAAAAATTAAAAGCAATCCATGTCAGGTACTCTTTATTTTAACAATTTTAAAAGCATGGGAACCCGCTTTGAAATGGTTATCCCGGGTATAGATAATTATGCTGCAGAAGAATTGTTTCAGACTGTAAAATCTGAAGTGCTCAGGCTTGATAATAAACTCAGCCGTTTTTCCGAAACAGGCATTATCTCTGAGATCAATCATACAGCATCAGAAAAAACTTTAAAGCTGGATAAAGAGACATTCGGTATATTGTCTTTATGCCTGTATTATAACAAAATTACATCGGGAACCTTTGATGTCACAATCTATACGGTACTTGAATTATGGAAAAATAAAAAACCTTCATTAACTGAAATTAGAAAAGTCCTGAGATATACAGGGGTAAATAATATTGAATTGAATAATAAAAATCAAACCATCCATTTGAAAAATCCTCATATTAAAATAGATTTGGGGGGATTTGGAAAAGGGTATGCTTTGGAAAATGTCAGAAAAATCCTGAAAAATTTTAAAATTAAAAATGCCCTTGTAAATTTCGGCGACAGTTCTATTCTCGCTGTTGGAAGTCATCCGCACGGAAAATGCTGGAAAATAGGGATAAAAGATTATTACAGAAAAAGTGAATATATTTATTCCTTCGATTTGAAAAATTCTTCTTTGTCAACATCAGGAACTATCACAGAAGACATTAAACCGAAACTGCACATTATTAATCCTGATACCGGTTATCCTGTAAGAAAAATGAAAACTGTCTCCGTTGTTTCCGGATCACCTCTGAAATCAGAAATACTTTCAACTGCATTGATGATTGCTGATAATTCAAAAAAAGCAAAAATATTATCTGATTTTCCGGGAGTCAGAATTGTAGAAGTAGATTATGTGAAATGAGATAAAGATAAACAGGTATTTTTTTTCTTCCATACAACCTTTTTAATATATAATTACCCTTTACATTTATATGTAATTAGTTAATTAATATAATTGTTTGGCTGTCAGGAGTTTGATAAATGTATGTATACACAAAACTATATTTTTTTATTACTTGTATATAACATACTATATAAGTGTTTACTTAAGTAAATTAATTAATACATAATTTTATTAAAATAAAATGTTAAAAGACGATAAAAACATTAGATTGAAAAATAAAAGTAAAATGCAGAATCAAAAAAACACACTAAAGATATTACTATTGATAGTAATAGTGCTATTGCTAGCAGGGTTAAAAACATATTCACAGACAGAAGGAGTAGCGATAAATACATCCGGTTCAGGTCCGGCAGGATCAGCGGCCTTGGATGTGTCATCATCAACAAAAGGAGTCTTGGTCCCAAGGATGACAAGGAATGATATGCTTGGTATATCAAATCCGGATAACTCATTATTGATATATAATACAACAGATAATTGTTACTTTTTTTATAATTCATTTGCTACCGTAGATCCTGTTTTTGATAAGTGGATAAACTTATGTAATGCAGTTGTAGGTCCGACAGGAGCAGATGGTATATCATGCTGGGATTTGAATGGAGATGGATTCTGTAATATAGCGTCAGAAGATATAAATGGAAATGGAATATGTGATGCAGGAGATTGTAATGGAGGAACAGGTGTTGCAGGAACAACAGGAGTAACCGGAATCACAGGAGCTACAGGAGAAACAGGCTCTCAGGGTGCGACAGGCATAGGCATAACCGGCCCCACAGGTGTCAATGGTAATGATGGTGTCACAGGTCCAACCGGTCCCAATGGGGCAGATGGCATAACCGGCCCGACAGGAGCAAACGGAATAAACGGAGCTACCGGTCCTACAGGCTCACAAGGTCCAACAGGTCCCGGTGGAGGACTGAATTGCTGGGATTTGAATAGTAATGGATTTTGTGATTTGCCGG
>CAZSJF010000087.1:0-9354 GCA_964606705.1 uncultured Bacteroidales bacterium | reverse complement strand
GTTTTCGATGTTTTCTTTTTTTTGTGTTGGGTGTGTTTGGGGGTTTTTTTAATTCTTTCTCTGCATCTTTGATCGAAAACCCCTTGTATTTAATGTAAAAGAATGGCGAGCCCTGAAATTTATCAACTAACTTCATTGAAACAGGTGACATGTCTTTATCAACAACATACATGTCAATATGTTTCATTTCAAAAGTAGCGGCATAAACCAGGATGAGAAGCTGTACAATGGGAGCAACAAAAATAATGGGAAGTATTGTCCTGTTGCGGAAAATCTGGATAAATTCTTTTTGTAGTATGAACAGTATTGTGCGCATATATTAAACCAGACGTATTTTAAACCTTTTTACACTCAGTGCAATAAAAAACAATGTCATAGATATCAGTATAAGTGTTTCTTTCCAAACAAAAGAAAAGCCTGTTCCTTTAAGCATGATATTTTTAATTATTATGATAAAATATTTCGGAGGGACAACAGCGCTTACCCACTGCAATATGACAGGCATGTTTTCAACAGGAAAAATAAATCCCGATAAAAGCAGTGTCGGCAGCATAAGTGAGAACATGGATGTAAACATCGCGACCTGCTGGTTTTTTGCAACAGTGGAAATAAGAATACCAAGTGATAAAGCCAGGAAGATGAACAACAATGTCTCTGCCAGCAATAATACTACGCTCCCTTTCACAGGCAGGCCGAAGACAAAAAAGCCAAGCAGAATTATTGTAACGGCATTAACAAATGAAAGGGTTACATATGGGATGACTTTCCCCAGTATTATCTGTGCAGGCTTCAGTGGTGACACAAGAAGGACTTCCATGCTTCCCATCTCTTTTTCCCTTGCTATTGATATGGAAGTCATCATTGCCGATACAAGCATAAGTATCAAAGCCATTGTCCCAGGCACAAACATATATGCACCTTTAAGGTTTTCATTGTACATCATCCGCACTTCAGGAACGATCTGCATGGGTAATGCTGAATTATGATTTTGTTTTTTAACATAATCATATATAATACCTGAGGTGTAATTGACAACAAGATTTGCAGTATTTGCATCAGAAGCATCTGCAAGGATCTGTATTTTTGCTTTACCTGTTTTTTCAAGATTTTTGGCAAAATCATGTTCAAAAACAATTACCTCCCTTACTTTCCCTTTTCTGAATATCCTGTGTATATCATCAGGATTACTTATATTTTCATTCAGGATAAAATATCCGGAGGATAGTATTTTATCAGTGATGTCTATTGTTACATTATCTTTAGATTTATCATAAACTGCTATTTTCACATCTTTGATCTCATTGGTGATGACATATCCGAATATGAGTATCTGTGCTATGGGCATGCCAAACAGGATAAGCATGGTCCGAGGGTCACGGAAAATATGAATAAACTCCTTCTTTACAAAACCTATAAAACGTTTCATCCTGCTTATTAATTGTTAATTGCTCATTGATAATTGTTCATTGACAAAGTACATATCTATTTCTTTTTTGTCCTTGGTTTCTATTTTTCCTCTGTAAGTGCAGGCAAACAGTTCCTTCACATGTTCATAAGTATCACCTGAAATATTTACTTTACCCACTTCACCGTTTGATTCCATGCGTGAGGCAATATAAATCGTATCACCCCAGATATCATAAGAAAACTTTTTAATCCCCACTATTCCTGCCACTACCGGCCCTGTATGTATACCCAGGCGTACCTCAAAAAACAGTTCTCCTTTTTCCTGTCTGTCTCTTTTATAAGTTTCCATGAACTGCTGTATTTTCAATCCTGCTTTAACGACATCTACAGGATTATGAGAGTTTGCTACAGGCAAACCTCCTGCACATTTATATGCATCGCCTATTGTCCTAATCTTTTCTATTGGGAATTCATTTATTATCTTATCAAAACCTTTAAAGCAAAAGTCTAATTCGCCGACAAGTTTTTCAGGTGTCATTTTTTCAGATATTTTTGAGAAATCTTTAATATCTGTAAACAACACCGTTACCATATCATAATATTTTGCTTTTGACTTACCGTATTGTTTAAGTTCTTCGGCTGTTTCTGATGGTAAAATATTTAACAACAGATCTTCCGAACGCTGTCTTTCTGCCGCTATGATTTCATTATTTATTTTCTTAACCCTGTAACTCCTGAATACTCTTGCTATCAGGAATGCCAGCAAACATAAACCGGCCATAAATGCAACACACTGAATGGTTAATCGTTTTATTTTTTTATTTTCCCCATCTATCTCTTTTTCTTTTGTTTCTATTTCTAATTCATGGTTACTTATCTGCAAATCAGTTGTCGCAAATTCATGTTTTTTTTCTATTTCATTAAATCTCATTTTACTTTCAATACTATTTGTGCTGTCATAGTATTGAAAATACAGATTATATGATTCATAAGCTTTTTTATAATTATTATTTTCAGCATATATTTCAGATAAACATTTATAAACATCCGCCATTAAACTAACATCACCAATTTCCTTTGCCAATTGTATACTTTTATTAAAATCTATTAAAGCATCATCATAATTGTTTTGTTCTTTATAAATAGTTCCAATATTATTATATGAATTTGCCAGACCTTGCTTATTATCTGTTTCTTTGTTTATTTTAAAAGCTTTGAAAAAATAATCTAAAGCTGTTGAATATTTTTTTTGTTTATTATAAATATTCCCGATATTATTATAACAACTTGCTATATATTGTTTTTTTCCTGTTTCTTTCAGTATTTTTAAAGCTTTTAAATAATAATCTAAAGCTTCCGGATATTTATTTTGTTCATAATTAATATTTCCAATATTATTGTAAGAGAATGCTATATCTCTTTTATCGCCTATTTCTTCGAGTACTTTTGAAGATTTTGCATAATATTCCAAAGCTTTGACATAATTTTTCTGAATTTTATAAACAATTCCAATATTACTGTACGAATAAGCTACACCTTGTTTATATTTCAATTTATTTGATAATTCGAGGGCTTGTTGCGCATAATCATATGCTTTCTGATAGTCGTTTTTTCTATACTCCCAAGCTAACTTGTTCAATACAGTTACCTTATTAGTATCTTCTTTAGCTGTTTTGAGTAATGCCTGCAGTCTGTCAACTTCACTTTTCTGTGAAAAGATGCTTTGGTCAGCAAAAACGGTAATAAATATCGTCAGTAATATAATTTTGAATCTCATTGTCTTAACAGTTACTTATTAATTACTCATTGACAATTGCTGATTGATAATTGTTCATTGACAAAATACATGTCTATTTCTCCTTTATTTTTCGCTTTTATCTTGCCTCTACATGTGCAGGCAAAATGTTCCTTTACAAGTTCATAAGTATGCCCTGATATATTTACTTTACCTGCTTCACCACTTGACTCCATGCGCGAGGCTATATTTACCGTATCACCCCATATGTCGTATGCAAACTTTTTAACACCTACTATTCCTGCTACTACACGACCTGTGTGTATGCCCAGGCGTATCTCAAAAAATGGTTGTCCTTTTTTTTCTTTCTCTATTTTGTATGTTTCCATAAATTTTTGTATTTCCAGTCCCGCTTTAACAACATCTACAGGGTTGTGCGTATTTGCTATCGGCAGACCTCCTGCGCACATATATACATCACCTGTAATTTTTATTTTCTCTATTTCATATTTACCTATAATCCTGTCAAACTCCATAAAACAGTAGTCTATTTCATTAACAAGGCTTTCCGGTGACAATATTTTTGACATCTTTGTAAAATCCTTAAAATCTGTAAACAATACAGTTACCAGATTATAACTTTGTGCTACTACTTCACCATATTGTTTAAGTTCCTTTGCTATTTCTGAAGGTAATATATTTAACAGTAGATCTTCAGAGCGTTGTTTTTCTTTTGTTATGATTTTATTATCACGAATCTTCATCATGTAACCTGCAAATATTATTACTACTATTAAAGACAACAAACATAAACCTGCTACATATACTATTTTTTGAGTATATAATTGCTTTCCTTTTTCATATTTTTGTTCTGCTTCTACTTTTTGTCTTTTTATTTTATATTCCTGAGACTTTATCTGCAGCATTTTTTCTTCACGTTCATATTCATATTCCTTATTATTAAAATCCATATTGCTTTGTGCATTATTTATGCTGTCATAGTATTTAAAATACAAATCATACAGATCATACGCTTTTTTTAAATCATTGACTTTGAAATATATTTCAGACAATTTTTCATAGATATCCCTTGTCGTTTTTTTATTTTCTAATTCCTTTGATAATATCAGGCCTTTATTATAATAAGTCAAAGCTTTTTTATAATTACTCTGTTCATAATAAATGTTCCCAATATTAATATAAACATCTGTTAATTGGACATTATCATGCACTTCATCATATAATTTCAAAGACTTAAAATAATAATATAAGGCTTTTAAATATTTTTTTTGAATATGGTACATTTCTCCAATATTACCGTATGCCATTGCTGCGGTTGGTTTATATTCTATTTCTTCGGCTATTTTAATCGCTTTAAAAAAACTCCCCAAAGCTTTTTTATATTTTTTTTGAAATAAATATACAGTTCCAATTCTATTATAAGAAGCTGATATACCGCGATTGAATTTTAATTCTTTACCTATTTTTAAAGTTTTATAATAACAAACCAAAGCTTTTGAGTATTCTTTCTGATAGAAATATATATCTCCAATAATGTTATAAGATTTCCCTATTAATCTTTTATCCCCTGATTCAATTCTTAGTTTTAAAACCTTCTTATGATAATCCAATGCTTTCGTATAATTCTCCAGTTTATTATACATAAATCCAATATTATTATAGGAACACATCATTCCGTATTTATTGTCTATCTTTTCATAAAGACACAAAGCTTTATTAAAATACGACAGAGCTTCACTATAATTGTATTGATTATCATACATATATCCAATGATATTGTATGAATCTGCTTCTCCTTTATTATATTTTAATTCTATTGCTAATTTGTGAGCCTCATTGTTATAAACTAATGCCTGATTTGGATTATCATTTATATAATATCCACATAGACCATTCAAAATATTCACTTTATTAGTGTCTTCTCTAGTTGTTTTAAGCAACGTCTGAAGGCTGTCAATCGCTCTCTGCTGCGAAAAGATGCTCTGGCATACAAAAAAACTTATAATTATTGTCAATAATATAATTTTATATTTCATCATCTTATTAACTACTGATTGCTGGTTAACTGCTTATTGTTCATTGATAATTGTTCATTGATTTCTTGCCAGTTTCACAAATATATCATTAATATTTCCTGAATTATATTTTACTTTTAAATCAGCCGGTGTGTCCAGTGCTTCAATTCTTCCGTCAACCATAATGCTCACCCTGTCGCAATATTCAGCCTCATCCATGTAATGCGTTGTTATAAAAACCGTGATACCTCCATCAGCAGTTTCATAAATAAGGTCCCAGAACTGCCGCCTTGTTACAGGGTCAACACCGCTGGTAGGTTCATCAAGGAAAACAATTTTAGGCTCATGGAAGACAGCAACGGAAAAAGCCAGTTTCTGCTTCCACCCAAGAGGCAGATCGGATATCAGCTTATCCTTAAGTTCTGGTATGTTAAGCCTTTTTAACAATATTTCTGTTTTTTGCTTTATCAGTTCATCGCTCATTCCGTATATGCCTGCATAAAAGCGTATATTTTCCTTTACCGTCAGGTCTTCATATAAAGAAAACTTCTGGCTCATATAACCGATGTTCTTTTTTATTTTTTCAGTTTCTTTATATATATCAAATCCTGCAACACTTATTTCTCCGGAAGTCGGCACAGACAATCCGCATAATATTTTTATAGCTGTAGTCTTACCGGCACCATTTGCTCCTAAAAATCCGAATATCTCACCCCTGTAAACATCAAAACAAAGATTGTCGTTGGCAGTAAAATTGCCGAATTTCTTTGTCAGATTTTTCACACTTATTACTATTTCTTTACTTTTCATCAATATATCATTTAGCCATAAGTTCCATAAAACAGTCTTCAATATTTGGCTCAACTCTTACGATTTCCACATTAATATGCCCTGTATCTTTAAGATATTTAATAACGGAATTAATATCTGTTTTATTACTTTTTTCAGTATAATGCAGGTATTGTCCGAAAACATAGACTGTATGGGCTTTTGAATATTTTCTCAAATCCGTGAGCAGTTTATACATGTTATCAGAACGCACTGAAAAAATTTCTTTTTCATATCTACTGATTATATTTCCAGGTGTATCTATTGACAATACCCTGCCATTCTGCATCAGTGCTATCCTGTCACAAAGTGTTGCCTCATCCATATATGGAGTGGAAACCACAATGGTAATTCCTTTTGCCTGTAGTTTTTTAAGCATTTCCCAGAATTCTTTCCTTGAGACAGCATCAACTCCTGTGGTAGGTTCGTCAAGGATAAGTATTTCAGGCCTGTGTATGAGTGCACATGACAAAGCAAGTTTCTGCTTCATGCCTCCCGAAAGCTTACCTGCTTTTCTGTTTTTAAAAGGTTCTATCTGCGAATAAATATCTTTAACAAGTTCATAATTTTCCTCAATGGTGGTTCCAAAAACAGTGGCAAAAAACTGCAGGTTTTCTTCTACCGTCAGGTCAAAGTATAATGAAAACTTACCCGGCATATAACCGACAATATTTCTTATTTTCTTGTAATCTTCAACAACATCAAACCCGTTTAATGTTGCCGTTCCGCCGTCAGGAAGCAGTAAAGTGGTCAATATTCTGAAAAGGGTTGTTTTTCCTGCACCATCAGGTCCGATAAACCCAAAAAGCTCTCCTTCTTTTACAGATAAAGTAATATCTTCAATGGCTTTTATACTGCCATAGCTCTTGCTGATATTGTTTATCTGTATTGAAATCCTGCTCATATAATATAGTTATTCATGCAAATAATTCATTAACTATGTTTTTTGTCTTTCCTTTACCACATAGACACAATAGGACACATAGTGATTTCACATAGAATTTAATCTATGTATTTTCCTCTGTGACCTATGTGCCTATTGTGGTTCCATTTTTTATTTATTTTTATCTTCACGCATTTGATTCACATTATTCATCTATCATTAAAATCAACTTCTCCCGGCATTCCTATTTTCAGGGTGCCGTCATTAATGACTTTTACTTTTACAGCATAAACCAGATTAACACGTTCTTCTTTAGTCTGTATGATCTTCGGAGTAAACTCAGCCTGCTGTGATATCCAGCTTATAATCCCTTCATAACTCTTGTTGCTGTTCTCATCTTTGTCAACAAACACTTTTACTTTTTGTCCCAACCTGATATCCGGCAATTGTGAGCCATTTATATATACACGCAAATCAAGGCTTGACAGATCGGCAATTTTATATAAAGGTTTTCCCATGGTGGCAAGTTCATCTTCTTCTGCATATTTTTCAAGTACAGTACCATCAACAGAGTTAACTATGAGACATTTCGCAAGCTGGTTGTTGACCTGGTCTATCTGTTTCGAAAGGACCTGCAATTCTTTTGACACACTGTTGCTCTGTATCTGCACTGATTTTATCTGGCTTTCCACCACATTGAGCTGCCCTTCTATATCATCCAGTTTTTTTGCTGCAACAGCATCGTCTTTCAACATGCTTTCTATACGGGCTTTTTCTTTTAAGAGAGTTTTCTTCTGCTCGTCATATATTGCAATCTGAGAGTTAACATTATCTATCTTTGCCAGGATGGTCATTTTCTGGGCAACAAGCTGCTCCTTGTTCAGATAAAGTTGTGTACTATCGATAAAACCGATATTTTCACCGCTTTTCAAAGCCTGCCCTTCTTCAATGCCGAACTTTAAAATTTTCCCCTGCGCTTCGGAAGAGACAATGATTTCCTTAGCTTCAAAATTGCCGTATGCATCCGATCGTTTGTTTTTGCTGGTACAGCCAACCATCAGAAAGATCAAAATTACCAAAAATGTTCTCATAGTTATTTACCTTTTATTGTTAAACAATTCACTTTAGCCTGTATAAGCTGTATTTTATGTGTTTCCATATCTATTCTCGCCTGTGATTCCGCATCAAAATTTGTCAGGTAATCGGCAGGGGTTATTACACCATTTTCCAGCTGTGATGCAGAAACTTTTGAGATTTTGCTCCGCAGTTCTATTATCTCAACATCTTTTTTAATCAGTTCCTGATATTTTTCCACAGTTGCCTCTTCTTTCATCAATGCCATACTCACATTCCTGTCAAATACCTCTCTCTGTGTCTGTATGATGTTTTCCTGTGCAGAGATTATCTGTTTTTCGCGGTTTGTTTCACTCCAGTCCCATATATTCCAGTTCACTTTGGCACCTACAATATAAAAAGTATCGAATTCATCACTCAGCATATTGAATCCGGGGCGCCCGTATCCAACCTGTCCGAAGCCAAATAATTTCGGATTACGCTTCTTTGAAGATAACTCTGAAGCCAGAGCAAGCCTGTCCTGCTGAAAAGAAAACAATGCCAGTTCAGGCCTGTTTACCGAATCACTGTTTGCATATTCAACTTCGGGTAACTGAAAAGCAATATTTTCATTTATATTTTCGCCGAGAAATTCCCCGAGCATTTGTATTGCTGAAGATTTACCGAGTTTAATCTCAATAGTCTGCTGTTCCAGTTTCAGAAGCTCCGCCTTTAACACATCAAGGTCTGAAGATACAAAAACGCCATTCTTTATGCCTGATTCCATATTTTTCAGCCTTACTTTTATCTCATCACTCATCAGGGTCAGTACTTTTAATTTTTCCTGAAACAGAAGTATTGAAAAATAAATACTGTTAACCTGTTCTTTTGCTTTGTAAATATCAATTTCAACTTTTTGCAGTTCAGTTTTATAATTGGCTTCTTCCAGTCTTTTCTGTGCACTTATAAGCCCACCATCAAATAATACCTGGTTAAAATCTACTGTTGTTTTGTACTGATCTTTTGCAGGCTGTGGAATATTTATACCGGGTATCGGAATATCAATGCTGACAACATCAGACTGGTACGTAGCCTGTGCATTAAAATCAAAATCAGGAAAATAACCCTTATTAATGTTTTTAATCCTGCTTTCATTAATGGAATTCAACAGGTCTTTCTGTTTTACCAGCGGGTAGTTAACATTAAGTTTGTCGTAACACTGCGATAAAGTCAATGTATCTCCTGCCATTGAGCAAAATGCCGGTACCATTAAAAATACTATGAATAATGTTTTTTTCATTTCTTCTCAATTGAATTTTTTACAAATTTTACTATTTCTTTTTTTCTTTCCTCTATAAATTCTTTATAAGCTTTATCATTACCAAAACACAAACCCAAACACACCCAACACA
>CAZSJF010000086.1:0-9416 GCA_964606705.1 uncultured Bacteroidales bacterium | reverse complement strand
TATCAAGTGATTCCATAAAGCCATGAAGAAACACAACAGCCTTCCCCCTGCCTTTATCTTTGAAACGTATATTTTTATTTTCAAATGAAACTCTATCCATAAGCAATGTCTAATATAAATGTAAATTGTAATGCACGTTGACAAAATCTGGTGAAATAATATTTCCGCTTACTAAAACAAATTGCATCTTTATATCAGTCTGTTTACCGGATCAACACCTATTCTTGTTGGAACTTTAATGCTAAACATTGCATTACCCTGTTCAACATCTATTTCTAAATACATTTTTACATATATCACATTAATACATTCCTGAACAACTTTTATTTTATTCATTATTTTACCGTTAAATATTGACTGTATATTCAAAAACTTATCGTTATGAAACAAATGAAAAATGGGGTTTCCGCAATTACGAAAACCCCACCCCTTTGTAAAAAAATTATTTAATATTTTACAACTTTAATTCGTGAAACACTGTTATTTTCTGTTATTTCTAAAAAGTATAAACCATTAGCTTGTTCAGAAATATCAAAGTTGAAAGATTTGCCATTAAAATTTGTTTTTTCTAAGATAATTTCACCTTGTACATTCATTAATCTGATATTGGCATTATTTAGTAGCTGTCCTGAAGATAAGTTTATTTCTCCATTGCTTGGATTAGGATAGACTATAAATTTATTTTCCTGCATGTTATTTTTTTCAATATCAGTTACTATTGTAAACTCATTTGAAATAGTATAAGAACCATAAGTAGCAGGATGGATAAGATATCTTATGCATTTGATGAAATAGGTACCGGGCGTAAGATTGCTGTAATTCATATTTTTATTATAAACATCGCAATTAAATGACCAAGTACTTGCTAATTCTAACACACTGTCTTGATCATATAAGTATGCTATCAAACATACAGTTGTATCACTGCTTGTATTAATAACAATATCACCTCCAGCTGAAATAATTATTTTATACCAGTCTGTAGCATCAGTTATAGTGTTACCATAGTACCCGATATGTCCTGTAAGTGTGTCATTAACAGGAAGCGTAATAGCATTTAGAGCATAGTTGTTAGGCTCTGCGTCGTTTGTTAAACCAGCAGGAGTGAATAAGTTAGATATAGAATAAGCACCATGTTTAATAGCATAACCAGTATGTCTTATACATTTAATAAAATAAGTACCGGATGCAAGGTTGTTGTATGTCATCGATTTATTGAAAGTATCACAATCAAATAAAGCCCAAGTATCTATTAATTGTGTTGCACTGTCTTGGTCGTATAGATAAGTTAGTAAGCATAAAGTTGTGTCAGAGCTAGTATTAATAGTAAGTTTACCATCAGCAGGAATGGTTATTTCATACCAGTCTGTAGCATCAGTTGTATTGTTGCTGTAATACCCAAGATGTCCTGTAAGAGTATCGTTAACAGGGAGATTAATAGCATTTAGAGCATAGTTATTAGGTTCTGTATCGTTTGTTAAATCAGCCGGAGTGAATACGTTAGATATAGTATAAGCACCATAGGCAGTAATAAAACCACCATTCCTTACACATTTAATATAATAAGTACCGGGCATAAGGTTGTTGTAAGTCATAGTTTTATTGTAAACGTCGCAAGCTGTCCATGTATCTGTTAATTGTGTTACGCTGTCTTGGTCGTACAAGTATGTTATTAAGCACACCGTTGAGTCATAGATAGAGTTAACAGCAAGTTTGCCATCAGCAGGAATGGTTATTTTATACCAGTCTGTAACATCAGTTATAGTGTTGCCATAATATCCGATATGTCCTGTAAGAGTATCATTAACAGGAAGATTAATAGCATTTAGAGCATATTTATTAGGTTCTGTATCGTTTGTCAAATCAGCCGGAGTGAATACGTTAGATATAGTATAAGCACCATAGGTAGTAATAAAACCACCATTCCTTACACATTTAATATAATAAGTACCGGGCATAAGGTTGTTGTAAGTCATAGTTTTATTGTAAACGTCGCAAGCTGTCCATGTATCTGTTAATTGTGTTACGCTGTCTTGGTCGTACAAGTATGTTATTAAGCACACCGTTGAGTCATAGATAGAGTTAACAGCAAGTTTGCCATCAGCAGGAATGGTTATTTTATACCAGTCTGTAGCATCAGTTATAGTGTTGCCATAATACCCTATATGTCCTGTAAGAGTATCATTAACAGGAAGCGTAATAGCATTTAGAGCATAGTTATTAGGTTCTGTGTCGTTTGTTAAATCAGCCGGAGTGAATACGTTAGATATAGTATAAGCACCATGGTCTGTGGCGGGATCATTCCATCTTATACATTTAATGAAATAAGTGCCGGGTGTAAGATTATTATACGTCATAGTTTTATTGAAAATATCACACTCAAAAGAATTAGTAGTTGCTATTTGTGTTGTAGTGTCCTGATCGTATAGATAAGCTATAAAGCACAAAGTTGAGTCAGAGCTGGTATTAACAACAAGTTTACCGTCAGCAGGAATGGTTATTTTATACCAGTCCTCAACATCAGTTATAGTATTGCCATAGTACCCGATATGGCCTGTAAGAGTACCATTAACAGAAAAATTAACAGCTGTTACAGCAGAGTTATTAGGCTCTGTGTCGTTTGTTAAACCAGCCGGAGTGAATAAGTTAGATATAGTATAAGCACCATGGTCTGTGGCGGGATCATTCCATCTTATACATTTAATGAAATAAGTGCCGGGTGTAAGATTATTATACGTCATAGTTTTATTGAAAATATCACACTCAAAAGAATTAGTAGTTGCTATTTGTGTTGTAGTGTCCTGATCGTATAGATAAGCTATAAAGCACAAAGTTGAGTCAGAGCTGGTATTAACAACAAGTTTACCATCAGCAGGAATGGTTATTTTATACCAGTCCTCAGCGTCGGTTATAGTATTGCCATAGTACCCGATATGTCCTGTAAGAGTGCCGTTAACAGAGAAATTAATAGCTGTTACAGCAGAGTTATTAGGCTCTGTGTCGTTTGTTAAACCAACCGGAATAAACTCGTTAGATATAGTATAAGAGGCAAAGCCGTGTTTGCTCCAATATTGCATGTAATTTTTAATATAATATGTGCCCGCGGCTAGTTTATTGTACGTTATTGTTTTAGTAGTATCGGACTGAGGGCAACCAGAGTTACTTGCTATAACCGTTGTAGTATCTTGGTCATATAAATCTGACAACAACCAATAAGGAGAGTGCTGGGTAGTTTTGATAACCAGTTTCCCATCAGCCGGAGTTGTTATTTTATACCAGTCTGTTGTGTCCAGCTGACCTTCTTTCCAAAAGCCTATATGACCGGTAAGGGTATCATCAACCGGTAAATTGGTAGCTATTTCAGCATATTTATTAGGCTCTACATCATTTGTTAATGTTGCAGGAAAAGAGTTTGCTACGATTGTATAACTTCCTATCCCCCAATAAAATCTTCCTACATGAATATAATATGTACCGGGAGATAAGCCATAAGAACAAGTTGTTGTTTTATCTACTGTTGAACTATATACTGCTGCAGGACTGGTGACTCCATCCGGGCCATAAAAATTAAACCATGGATAGATGTCAGCAGAAGATGTGGTAATAACAATGCTGTCATCTACAGATACTGTTATTTTCCACCAGTCATCTTCAGGATATGCTCCGGTTGTAAATGTCCCTCCGTCAGCTACGTTTAATGTTAATTCATCTGCTTGTGCAGGGTTTTCATTGGGTTCTGATTCTGCTAACAAAAAAAATGGAGCAGAAATAAATAAACAAATAAATAATAATTTTTTCATAAATTGGTTTGATTTAAAGATTTATTAATCAAGTTTCTATAATGTATCGGCAAAAATAGAATTTTTCTTTAAAAAAACAAATTTATATGAATTTATTCATGCAACAAAATCTCTTTATATTATAAAAGACCCTTTGCTCGGCGAAGTCTCTGACTCAGTCGTATTTAGCGTTTTTATTTTAAAATTTTATAGCAAACGGAAATATTTATAATTACTATTTCTTATAAACATTCTGTCTTGTTTCCTTGACAGTATAAATACCTTTTTCGGTTTCCTTTTTCACTCTCACAAGATTACTTTCCTCGTCATATTCATAGAATGTGGCGAAGTTGTTTTCATTCATCTCTGCCATTAAATCCAGTGACAGCGGATTATAGGCGAAAGTTCTTATATTGGCATTCAGAGGATATATGCGTATGTCGTCAAAATATATCTCAGTTATGCCGGGATTGTTCAGTGTTACTTTTATCTTCTGCCCTTTGGCAAGCGTAAATTTCCTTTCAACTCTTTTCCATCCTTCAACGACAATGTCGTTGCCCTGAGGCATCAGGCTGAGATTATTTCCATCCTCTTCAACAGTAACATATTCATAATTGTTTTGAAAATTATCTGCTTTAACCCAGTAGCTGATAATGTATTCTCCCGGAGGCGGAGAGAACATGCTGATGATGTCCTGAGGTTTTATCTTATAGATGGAAATGAAGTCATTCGTTTCATTTATAAAATCTGATGTGAGCAGGCTTCTTTCAGCAGAAATTTTACCATTAGCCAGAGACAGTGATTTCACGCCACTGTGAGCAGTTTTATCAGTTACTGAGGAATTAACGCCGCCTGCACTTCTGAAACTCCAGTGGTCTTTGATATAGCAATTATCGCCTGTCAAGAAATTGTCATAGTCTTCAAAACCGTCATAAGCAATTTGTGAATGCATTGCATTCTGTGCAGCAGCAACAGGCAGTTTGTTCGAATAACCATATAATGCAGATGAAAAGATTCCAAGCGCATCTTTATTTTCAAGTTCAAAACCGGAAGGGGAATATTTTGTCACTTCATTCTTTAAAGTCCACGGATTATCATTATCAAAAATCAAAGGGCACTGCCAGTCTTTACCGTTATCCGGCGACCAGAAAGGTATGTCATCAGCAAACACTCCGTCTGTCTGTGTATTCGTTGTATTATAGTCGTTATTAATTAAAGATTGTGTTCTGGAATAATTGTTATCAGTTTTATCATAGTAAACGTATGTATCTTTAATCCTCCATATACCTCTTATTCCTGTCAGGTAGGGATTTACAATTTCATCCTGTGCAATGACTGGGCAGAAAATATTCAGAGCATCACGGCATTCCCCGCTTATTCCCCAGCAAGCATGGTGTTTCACAAGCATAAGCACTTTAGAGCCGTCGTTCATAACTGCGGTAATATAAAAACTGTATGGAGAAGGAATGTTACTTGCATTTGTTCCGGCCAGGATCACTTCATCTTCGAAATGATTTATATTGTCAAATGAATTTACTGTAAAATCCGGCTTAGGCACAAGGCTTATCAATTGTGCATCTGAACAGGCCATCCCGCAGTTATCCTGTATGTTGAATTTTATACATACACTATTCTTATACGGAGATTCTGCATTATCATTAACAGAAGAAGAATAAAAAGCCTCACATGTACAAGTATTATCAGGAAGAATACCCATAATGTTTTTATACATACATATATCCGTTTTATTACCTTTTCCTGTTATTAAACCATTATCAGTCAGCAATAAATTCAGCAGTTCTACAATATTTTTTCCATTCTGGTCAAGATTACAGATTTTCACCGGCTCATTATTGTTTGTATTGGAAAGCATTCCGTATAACATCTGCCACTTGTCCGAATACTGCACTGTCCCGGAGCTCAGAACACCTGAATAACCGGTAAAACTATTGGTTTTAAAATCCAACGGATTTGAGAGCATCACTGTATTTCCAACGGATTCAGACTGCTGGTTTCTTCTGCCCGACCGCAGCACTTTAATATCATATTTTCCGCCGGGAGGAGAAATTCCTTTATTATCAATAAGACTTACAAGGCTGCCTTTGACATCCAGCACCCATAATTTCCGATTAAAACCGGAACTGGTCAGCCTGACCTCATCACCTTTGTTCATGAAAGCAGCAGCAATGGCATTATTTGCCGTACCACCTGACACATTTATGTCTTTAAGATATGTACCGTAATTCTTATATGCATTTCCCATGCCGCTGTAACACCAGTGTGCAGGATATGTCATGTTATAAATGTAATCGCCATATTCGTTCTGTGTTTTTGTAAGCAGGGTTTCGCCTGTTTCAGGGTCAAAAGCGAGATTGGCCGTTTCAATGCTTGCACCGTTCTCGTATGCAACAATCCTATCCAAAATTCCATAGCGGTTTATAACTTTAGTAACTACAGACGTCCTCAAACGGTTGTGCGTTGCGGAATACTGAGGAAAGATTACAGGTATCACTGCCGGAATAAAGGCAAGGAGCATTGCATCCATGTTCAGCATCGTTCCCTGAACATAATTTTTTTCTTCCTTCTCCCTCATGTCAAAAACAACATCTATATCCTCACCTGCTGTAACTCCGTCTTTAAACGTGCCATCCTTATTGAGGACAATCACTTTATTGTTCAGATGTTTATGCAGTGTGTTACCATTGTCAACTTTGTAATAGTATTCAATTCCTGAAACAGGAGTGTCATTATCTTCAGCAAATGTAAACACGGATTTAGGTTTTCCGTGCATATCGTTCAACTCAACAGCATATCCCTGGCTTGCAGTGGCATATTCCTTAGTCTGTATTCCGAAAAAACGCTTAACAGAAGAAGGCCTTTTTATTATGGCATCAATGGGAGTTTGTTTTGTAATTACTGGAAAATCATAAGCTGTATAAAATTCATGTACTACTTTACCTGTGGCATGCCTTTTTATGTCTTCATTCTGCAGGTTTCTCACAGTCACTTTTCTGTATCCCACAACAGGTGACGGGAAGAAGCTTTCCCCAAAAGGCGTTTCAACATAAAAGTCGTTGTTCGGGCCTAATGCCGCTTTTTCCTGATATAAAACAGGAGTCCTGAAAGGATTCTCGTCACCGCCGATCATAGGTTCATAACTTGCCACACCGCTGCTGACGGTTTTTAAAGAACCATCTTCCTGCCTTTCATCAAAAGTATAGTCATATTCCTGTCCGTATTTTGAAGTGAACTCTCCTGACATTTCATTCCAGTTATCATAAAACTCTATTTTTTTAACTCTCACACCTCCGCCGATTTTCTTTTTATCATGATTTAAAAGCCTTACCCATGATTTTGCAAGATCCACTTTTTTCGCATAATTTTTACTTTTAAGGTTCCTGTTAAATCCCCTGAACATAGTTTTTATATCTTCGACATATCCTGCAAGTGTTTTGAAAGCCTGCTCCACCGGCTTATTCATATCCATGCTCGGGTAAACAAGCTGTGGCAGGTTAATCCTTAAAAACTGCCATGCCGCCTTGCTCACAGGATTTACTTTTTTATTGCCGTCAGTCCTGTCGCCTATTGAAACTTCCTTAAGTTTTATCCATCCGTAATTCTTGTCAGCATTATATCCGAAGCCATCTGTTTCAGCATATCCAGATATAAATTCAAAATCATTTTTATTTGTCAGGTCAACAAAAAAATTAAAATAAACCCGCCCTGTTCCGTCAATATAGTTTTTTTTGAATTCATCAGCATTTGCGACACTGTGAGAAAGGTTAAAATAAACATACAAATTGTTTTTATCGCCGTCATACAAATTCACCTTATTGTTGTCATCTTTTTCAGGAGAACTGCCCATGCCTGTAATTCTGAACATCTGCATAGCCTGTTTATCCTGCACATAGGCATAATCATCAGCTTCGTATGTGATTTTAATTTTTCCTCCTGATGGCAAACCAATATCTGTAAGGCTCCATGCCGAAGCCCACTTGTCAGCCTGTTCCCTGTTATCCTGAGCCACATAAGGAAAATCAGAATTACCTGCACAGTCGGAATTACAGCAGTTGAACTTATAGTTTCCCCACCTGTCATAAGCTCTTGCATCATAAGAAGGGTTAAATCCGTTGTATTCAAAAATGTAAGGGTTCTGCCTTCCTTTAGTATTTTCGCCATAAGCAAACCATATTTTTTTCAGCGTCAGCTTGCCGCCATTATCTGTACTATTAGGCACACCGGGACAAAGTTCATAAGTATATTCGAAATACACTGTTTTCAGAGGCTTTGCAGGGATGCCGTTTTTAATGCTGTTTATTTTATCGCTTCTCGAGTATAAAACAATTTTATCAAGTTTTTTAAGCTTACCATTCCCTGCACCGCCGTTTTCGTCAGCAACACCGAGTCCGTCCTTTCTGTCGGATAGTATGAATTCGGCAATATAATCCTTGGTTTCAACGGAATACAGGTACCATATTTCTTTTTCTCCATACACATAACTGCCCTTGTCATCATCTTTGTCTGTCTTGAAACCTTCATTATGATTTGCTCCGGAATAAGGTGTTCTCCATTTGTAACTATCCTGAGTTTTAGTATAATTGAATTTTGTATAACTGCCCGGATCGTCATCGCTTGGCCCGTTTCCTGTAACATCAACATAATCGGAAGAAAGCACTGCTGTCAGAAGATAAGAATAAGCATAAGGCGGCAGCTGGTTTGAAGAGTAATAGTTATCAATACCTTTATCATTATTTAACGAATTATCTTTACCCTTTTCATAAGACACATTTCCGGAACTGCAGTCCGTGTTACTATTCCCCACATTAAAGGAAACCTCTTTTTGACAGACGTTATAAGCCGGTATTCCGTAAACATACCTTGCGCCGTCACTGTTCAGATATGTCATTTCGGAAATATGGTGCGGTTTCCTGTACAGATAGTTCCTGTCATATTCTATTTTTACCGGGCTGCCGCTTTTATTGTATACATGATTACCCTGGGGATCTGTAACAAATGATTCTATCTTTTTGTTAAGTGCATATCTTACAGCATCACTCACAGTCATAACACACAACATCGTATTTCTTTTTTCTCTTTCATTTCTTGCTATGCTGTTTGAAAAAGGGATGAGTTTATTATCATTTGTTTTAAACTTGCTGAGCATCTTAACATCAGGCAGGTCTTCAAGTGCAAGGCTGACAGGATCTTCCTCTCCTATGCTTTTATAATATGCCATGTCGTTTGCAACTTTCTCTCCCGCATTTTTAAAATAGAACGGTTCAAATGAACTGTTGACAATGTTTCCCATGAAGAGCAGTTTATCATAAGCTTCGTTATTATCTTTCCATCTGCCCGAATGGAAATTTGAAAAAGACACATTGACATCAGCCCCGATTTTGCTGCTGGCCGGAAGCCCCATTCCTGCCTCAATGCCAAGGCTGCCTGAAGGAAGGTTGTAATTTTTTGCATTTGCATCAAACACAGCTCCTGCATTACCTCTGTATGGTCTGAAAACACCATTTATCCCCTGACCTGATCCGGAATAAACTTCACTTATGATGTTTATTCCGTATCAGGTCAGGGGATAAATGGTGTTTCCAGACCATACAGAGGTAATGCAGGAGCTGTGTTTGATGC